>DAIOWL010001080.1:0-2629 GCA_036758545.1 Streptosporangiaceae bacterium
CGGGTCCGGCCGCGGAGGAGGAACAGGGCGAACGGGTCGGCGTCTAGCGCGTCGGCGATGAGGTAACAGGCCGCCGCCGAGTGCTTGCACGGGTCGGCGTCGTCCGGGCAGTCGCACCGCGGGCCGACCTCGCCGTTACCCGGCAGCAGGTCGAGGCCAGCCCCGGCCGCGTCGTCGGCGATCTCCGGCGGCAGTTCGCCGTCCAGCAGCGCCGCCGCGTGGCCGAGCCGGGCGGCGATGGCCTCGAGCACCCGGTCCCATTCGTCGTCGGCAAACCGCCGTACCCGGATCCTGACCTGGTACGGCTCGGTCTTGCGGCCGCGCACCCGGGCGCGTGCCTCACCCGGCGCGAGGGTGAGCTCACCGACCGCGCCGGAGCGTGCGTACTCGCGGCCGCGGGGCAGCCGGTCCGGGTCCAGCCGCGCGCGCTGCTCCAGCGCCTCCAGCCAGGCCCGGCCCCACCAGGTCCGGCCGAACTCCTGCTGCCCGGCGCTCGCCGGACCAGGCCCGCTCACGACGCCGCCCGCAGGCTGACGAGCTCCGCGAGTTCGGCGTCCGAGAGCTCGGCGATCCAGCCCTCACCGGAACCGATCACAGCGTCGGCGAGCTCCCGCTTGGTCTCGAGGAGCGCCGCGATGCGGTCCTCGAGCGTGCCCTCGACGACCAGCCGGTGCACCTGCACGGGACGGTCCTGGCCGATGCGGTACGCCCGATCCGTCGCCTGATCCTCCACGGCCGGGTTCCACCAGCGGTCATAGTGCAGCACGTGGGTGGCCCGGGTCAGCGTCAGGCCGGTGCCGCCCGCCTTAAGCGAGAGCAGGAACACCGGCACCTCGCCGGCCTGGAACCTGGTCACCATCTCCTCCCGGCGTGGCACGGCCACTCCGCCGTGCAGGAACAGCGAGCCGATCCCGCGGGAGCCGAGGTGCTGTTGCAGCAGCTTGCCCATCTGGGTGTACTGGGTGAAGACGAGCATCGACTCGCCGCCGGCCAGGATCAGGTCGGTCAGCTCGTCGAAGGCGGCCAGCTTCCCGGACCGGCCGGCCAGCGGCCCGGGCTGCCGGAGGTACTGGGCCGGGTGGTTGCAGATCTGCTTGAGCGCGGTGAGTAGCTTGAACACCAGGCCTGCCCGCTCGATGCCCTCCTTGGTGGCAATCGCCTCCATCGTCTCCCTGACGATCGCCTCGTACAGCGTGACCTGCTCCGCGGTCAGCGGCACGAACAGGTCCGTCTCGGTCTTGCGCGGCAGTTCGGGTGCTATGCCCGGATCGGTCTTCCGGCGGCGCAGCAGGAACGGCCGGACCAGGGCGGCGAACCTGGCGGTAGCGTCGGCGTCCCGGTACCGCTCGACTGGAACAGCCACCCGGCTGGTGAACGCCTCCAGGTGCCCCAGCAGCCCCGGCGTCGTCCAGTCGAGGATGGCCCACAGGTCCGACAGCCGGTTCTCCACCGGGGTCCCGGTCAGCGCGATCCTGGCCGGCGCCGGGAGTGCGCGGAGTTCCCGGGCGGTTCGTGACAGAGGGTTCTTGGCGTGCTGGGCCTCGTCGGCGACGACCAGGCCCCAGTCAGCCTCGGCAAGCAGCGCCGAGTCACGTCGGACCACGCCGTAAGTGACCAGGACGATCTCATCGACAGCCAGGTTCTGCAGGTGCCGGCCGCCCCCGTGGTAGCGGCGGACCGGGATGTCCGGGGCAAACCTGCGTACCTCGTGCTCCCAGGTGCCGAGCAGCGACGCCGGGCACACCACGAGCGTAGGTCCGGTCTTCGCCTCCCGCCGGTGCAGGTGCAGCGCGATCACCTGGATCGTTTTCCCGAGCCCCATGTCATCGGCCAGGCAGCCGCCCAGCCCGGTCTCGCACATTCCGGCCAGCCAGGCCAGGCCGCGCTCCTGGTATGGCCGCAGTGTGGCGGTGAGCCCCGCCGGTGGCTCGACCGGCACGAGCGCGGATCCGATGCGCGCCACCTGGGCGGCGAGGTCGGCGAGCGGACCGTCGGCGACCACGGTGACCATCTCACCGTCGATCTCCGTCGAACCGGCGAGCACGGCGCCGAGCGCCTCGGACATGCGCATCCGTCGGCGCGGCGGGCGGCGCAGACGCTCCAGCAGTGCCGGGTCGAGGATCACCCAACGGCCCCGCAGCCTGATCAGCGGCCGCTTGGCCTCGGACAGGGCGGCGATCTCGTCGGCATCGAGCAGCGCGCCGCCGAGCGTGAGCTGCCAGCGGAAATCCAGCAACGCCTGCAGCCCGAACCCGGCGTCGGTCAGCTTCTCCGGTGCCGGGGTGGGGACGGCCCTGAGCTCTAGGCCGTCGCCGAGCAGGCTGGACGGCCACAGCACTTCGATGCCCGCACCCGCCAGATCCTCGGCGGCCGGGCCGAGCAGGCTGGTCAGCGCGTCGTCATCCAGGTCGGTAACCGACGGGCTGGCCTGTTGCAGCGCCTCGGCGAGCGGCGGCCATATCGGCGCGCCGCGCCGCAGCGCGAGCAGCAGGTCGGTCTCTGCCTGCGCGCCGAACCTGGACAGCACCGTCTCGGGCTGGCTCCACAGCGCGCCGGCGTCGACGATCAGGCTCGGGTCATCGCTGCTGCGAAGCTGCAGCACCAGGCGGAACGCGGGTTCGAACCCGTC
>DAIOWL010001081.1:0-2626 GCA_036758545.1 Streptosporangiaceae bacterium
CCGCGACCGCGGAACTGCACGGCCTGACGCTGCTGCACCACGACCGCGACTTCGGTGTCATCGCGCGGGTCACCGGCCAGCCCTTCCGCTGGTACGGACCGGACTGAGGGCCACGGCGAGCCAGATCGCCGCGGCGGCCAGCGGCAAGCGGCACGGGGCAGCGAGCCCCTGGAGCCGGCCTGACGCTGATCCGCGCGGGGGCCAAGATGGTGTCATGCCGCCCGAAGTGTCCCTGCTCGATGGCGTGCTGGAGCGCGTGACGTTTGCCAGCCCGGAGACCGGATACACGATCGCCAGGATCGCGCCGGCCCGGGGTGGAGCGGAGCTGGTCACGGCGGTCGGCCCGCTGCTGGGTGCGCAGGTGGGCGAGTCGCTGCGGATGCGCGGCCGGTGGGCGAGCCACCCGAAGTACGGCCGGCAGTTCGAGGTGCACTCCTACACCACCGTGCTCCCGGCCACCACCCAGGGCATCCAGCGGTACCTGGGCTCGGGACTGATCAAGGGCATCGGCCCGGTGATGGCCGAGCGGATGGTCGCCCACTTCGGCGTCGACATCATGCACGTCATCGAATCCGAGCCCGCGCGCCTGGTCGAGGTCGACGGCCTGGGCCCCAAGCGCACCGCGATGATCACCGCGGCCTGGGCCGAGCAGAAGGCGATCAAGGAGGTGATGGTGTTCCTGCAGGGGGTGGGGGTGTCCACCTCGCTAGCGGTGCGGATCTACAAGAAGTACCGCGACGATGCCATCTCCGTGGTGCGCGACGAGCCGTACCGGCTGGCCGCCGACGTGTGGGGCATCGGTTTCAAGACCGCAGACACCATCGCGGCCGCGGTCGGCATCGCCCGGGATAGCCCGGAGCGGATCAAGGCCGGGCTGGCCTACACCCTGTCCGAGGCGGCCGACGAGGGGCACTGCTACCTGCCCGCGCCCAACCTGCTGGCCGACGCGGCCAAGATCCTCGAGGTGCCGGCCGAGCTGATCACCCCGTGCCTGGACGAACTGGCCGCGGCCGAGGGGGTGATCAGGGAGACGGTGCCGCCGGCTGGCCCAGCCGGGCCGGGCGCCGCACTCCTGGTCCCCGCCGTCTACCTGCCGCCTTTCCTGATGGCCGAACGTGCCCTGGCCTCCGCCCTCCTCCGCCTGCGTGCCGCGCGGGCCGACCGGCTGGCAGCGTTCAGCGAAGTGGACTGGGACAAGGCGCTGGCCTGGTTGCGGAGCCGCACCGGCGCGCCGCTGGCTCCGGAGCAGGAAGAGGCGGTGCGGCTCGCGCTGACCTCACGGGTCGCGGTGCTGACCGGCGGGCCGGGCTGCGGGAAGAGCTTCACGGTGCGTTCGGTCGTGGCGCTGGCCCGGGCCAAGGGAGCCAAGGTCGTGCTGGCCGCCCCCACCGGCCGGGCCGCCAAGCGGCTGGCCGAACTGACCGGGCACGAAGCGGCCACCATCCACCGCCTGCTGCAGCTGCGGCCGGGCGGGGAACCCTCGTTCGACGCCACCACGCCACTCGACGCCGACCTGGTCGTCGTGGACGAGACCTCGATGGTGGACCTGATCCTGGCCAACAAGCTCGTCAAGGCGATACCGCCGGGGGCGCACCTGCTGCTGGTCGGAGACGTAGACCAGCTGCCCTCGGTCGGCGCCGGCGAGGTGCTGCGCGACCTGCTCACCGCGGGCACGCTGCCGGTCGTGCGGCTGACCAAGATCTTCCGGCAGGCCCAGCAGTCCGGCATCGTCGTCAACGCGCACCGGATCAACGCCGGCCAGCCGCCCGGGCTGACCGGCTTCGCCGACTTCTTCTGGTTCTCCTGCGACGAGCCGGAGGACACCGCGGCCCTGGTGACGGACATCGTGGCCCGGCGGATACCGGCCCGGTTCGGCCTGGACCCGCGGCGTGACGTGCAGGTGCTGTGCCCGATGCACCGCGGCCCGGCCGGGGCCGGGAACCTGAACCTGGCCCTGCAGGAGGCGCTGACGCCGTACCGCGACGGCCAGCCCGAACGGCGCTACGGCGGCCGGGTGTTCCGGGTCGGGGACAAGGTGACCCAGCTGCGGAACAACTACGAGAAGGGCGCGGCGGGCGTGTTCAACGGCACCGTCGGGGTGGTCAGCGGCATCTCGCTTGAGGACCACATACTGACCGTGCTCACCGACGAGGACGAGCAGGTTGAGTATAGCTTCGACGAGCTCGACGAGCTCGCGCACGCCTACGCGGTCACCATCCACCGGTCCCAGGGCAGCGAGTATCCCGCCGTGGTCATCCCGCTCACCATGAGCTCGTGGATGATGCTGCAGCGCAACCTGCTCTATACCGGCGTCACCCGGGCCAAGAAGCTCGTCGTGCTGGCCGGCTCCCGCCGCGCCCTGGCCGTGGCTGTGCGCGGCAAAGGTTCCGGCCGCCGGCATACCGCGCTCGCCCATCGCCTCCGCGCGTGACCGACCGCGGGAACACGCCGAATCCCGCGGCCGGTCTGGCGTCGTGGCAGGCACGGTTCAGGCGGTGGCGGGATGCGTTTTGCGCGCCGCCAGGGCGCGGTCCAGCAGTACGGCCAGGGCGGCTCCAGCCAGGGCGGCGCCGACCGCGATCAGGGTGATCTGCCAGCCGGGCATGCCGCCCCCGGCGATGACGGT
>DAIOWL010001082.1:0-2623 GCA_036758545.1 Streptosporangiaceae bacterium
GGCCGCCCGGGACGGCGCTGCGGTGCTGGCCGCCCAGGTCGACGCCGCCACCGCCGATCTCGCGAACTGGCAGCAGCAGCGTCCCGGGCTGAGCCGCGAACGCGACCAGGCCGCCGAGGCTGGCCAGCGGCTGCCCGCCGTCCAGGCCGAAGCCGACCGGTACGGCCGCGCCGCTGACGACGCTAGCGCCCTGGCCGTCGCCCGGGCCGACAAGAGCCGCCAGGAGGAGGCCTGGTTCGCCGCGAAGATGGAGTACCTGGAGCTCTTCGAGGACGCGTCCCGGGTGCGCCGGGTGCGTATCGACGGCATGCGGGCCGAGCTCGCGGCCACCCTGGTCGACGGCGCTCCCTGCCCGGTCTGCGGCTCGCTCGATCACCCGGAACTGTGCGAGCTCCGCGGCGAGCGGGTGACTCGCGAGCAGGAGGAGGACGCGGACGCGCGGGCCGCGCAGGCCTCGGAGCGGGCCGAGACGACCGGGGCGAGGCTGGGCGCCGCAGACGTCCGCGTCTCCGACCTCACCGCCCGGCTCGAAGTAGACGGGTTCACCATCGCCGCGGACCTGGTTTCGCTCCAGGCCGACGCGGCCAGGCTCAAGGCGGCCGCCCGCGAGCGGCGGGCGCAGGCGGCGGAACTGGCCGCCGCGGCGGCCAGGCACGCCGAGCTCCAGGCCGCGCTCGAGGCCCTGGACCAGGCCATCGCCGACACCGGGAAACAGCTCGCCGAGCTGACCGAACAGCGCGAGTCGGGCCTGCGCCAGGCCGCAGGGGCAGACCTGCGCGCCGGGCGGCACCGTGAGTCGCTACTGGCCCAGCTCGGCGGCCAGCCCGACCTGGACACCGCGCTGACCGCGGCGCGCCAGGCCGCCGACGCGCTTACCGCCGCCGCCGACGCGGCCGACACCACCATGCGCGCGGAGGACGACACCAGGCGCGCCGGGGACCTGGCCGTCCAGGCCGCGGCCGAGGCCGGCTTCGCCGACCTGGAGGCGGCCCGCCGTGCCCAGCGGGATGCTCCCTGGCGGGCAGCGGCCGACCAGGCCATCCGCGAGCACGAGGCCTCGTCCCGTGCCGTGGCCGAGCTGCTCGCCGATCCCGACCTGGACGTAGGGCTCGACCCGCCCGCCGACCTAGCCGGCGCCCGGGCGGCGGTCGGCGAGGCGCGGAAGGTTCACGACGACGCCGTGGCGGCCTACGACCGGGCCAAGCACCGGGCCGAACAGCTCGCCGATCTCGCCCCGCGGCTGGCCGCGCGGCTGGACGAGCTGAAGCCGCTGGCCGACCGGGCCGCCGAGGCCAGGCGGCTCGCCGACCTGGCCGCCGGCCTGGGCGCGAACACGCTGCGCATGACCCTGTCCTCGTTCGTCCTCGCCGCCCGCCTGGAGGAGGTGGCGGCCGCGGCCAGCGAGCGGCTGCTCAAGATGACGTCGGGCCGCTACTCGCTGGTCCACACCGACGCTCGCCGCGGGGCGGGCCGGTCGGGCCTCGGCCTGCTCGCCTGCGACGGCTGGACCGGCGTGGACCGCGACACCAGCACGCTGTCCGGCGGCGAGACGTTCCTGGCCAGCCTGGCCCTGGCGCTCGGCCTGGCCGACGTCGTCACCGCCGAGGCGGGCGGCACCAGGATCGAGGCGCTGTTCGTCGACGAGGGCTTCGGCAGCCTGGACGAGGACACCCTGGAAGAGGTGATGACCGTGCTCGACGGCCTGCGCGAGGGCGGCCGCATGGTCGGCATCGTCAGTCATGTCGTCGAGCTCAGGCAGCGCATCCCCGCCCAGGTACGGGTGCACAAGGGACAGGCCGGCAGCCACCTGACCGTCCGAACCCAGGTCAGCTAGTTGGACGCGGGCCGCGGGCCCGGCGCACCATGGGGGAGTGCGTCCCTTTTCCTGGTGGGGCGGCCTGAGCCCGCGGCGGCAGATGCTGGTCGCGGTCGTGGCCCTGGTCGTGGTGGCCGGCGTGGTCGCGGGCACGCTGCGCGCGCTGGCCGGCAACCCTGCCCGGTCGGCCGTCCCGGCCGCGGACGACGGCCGCCCGGGTGACGTGCTCCTGGTTCCGGGCTACGGCGGCAGCACCACCGCGCTCGACGCGCTGGCGGGCCGGATCGCGGCGGCCGGCGGATCAGGGTTCCACGCCACCGTGGTCAGGCTGGCCGGTGACGGGACCGGTGACCTGCAAGTCCAGGCGAACGTGCTGAACGGGTACGTGAACCAGGCGCTGGCCAGCGGCTCGGGCCCGGTGACGGTGATCGGCTACTCGGCCGGGGGCGTGGTGGCCTGGCTATGGGACGTCGAGTACAACGGCGTGGCCAAGGCCCGCCGCATCATCACGCTGGGCTCCCCGCTGCACGGGGCCGACCTAGCCGCCGTCGGCGCGGCCGACGCGCCGGATGCCTGCCCGCAGGCGTGCGAGGAACTCGTGCCCGGCAGCTCTATGCTGCACCGCCTGCAGGGCACCGGCTCGGCCACCCGGCCGCCGTGGCTGTCCCTGTGGACCACTGACGACCAGGTAGTTCAGCCGCCCGATTCGGCCCGCCTTCCCGGCGCGGTCAACGTCCCGCTGCAGTCGGTCTGCCCGGGCGTATCCGTCGGGCACGGCCAGCTGCCCACCGCCCCGCTCGTCGTCGG
>DAIOWL010001083.1:0-2616 GCA_036758545.1 Streptosporangiaceae bacterium
GTACATCGGACAGGACGTGCCCCGGGTCGAGGGCCCGGCGAAGGTAACCGGCTCGGCGCGGTATTCGGGCGAGATCACGCTGCCGGATCTCGCCTACGCCGAGATTGTCGGTGCCACGGTGGCGAGCGGCCAGGTCACGTCGATCAACACGACGGCGGCCGAGCGAGCCGGCGGGGTGATTGCGGTACTGACCCTGCGCGATATGCCGAAGATCAACCACGTGCCGCTGGTTCCGTCGCTGCTCGGCGGCCCGGCACCCGGCGAGACGTTCTTCCCGATGCAGGATGACGCGATCCACTACGCCGGCCAGCCCGTGGCGATCGTGGTGGCCGACACCCTCGAACAGGCGCAGCACGCCGCCACCCTGGTCGAGGTGAAGTACGCCGAAAAACCATCCACTACCACGATCGCCCAGGGCCGCAAGCACGCCTACCAGCCGGAGCGGATCTTCGGCGGCCTCATGCCTGCGCAAACGGCACGTGGGGACGCCGATGCAGGGTTGGCGGCGGCGGATGTGCTCCTCGACGCGGAGTTCAGGTTCGCCGCCAACCACCACAACGCGCTGGAGCCGCTGACAACCACGGCGGTATGGGAGGGCGATGAGCTGACGCTGTATGACTCGTGCCAGGGCATCAAGGCCGTGCAGCTGACCGTGGCCGCTCTCCTCGGCGTGTCTCCGTCCAGGGTCCGGGTGCTGACCAGCTTCGTCGGCGGGGCCTTCGGCTCGAAAGCCATGGTCTGGCCACATGTCACCCTCACGGCGATCGCGGCCCGGCACGTCCGCAGGCCGGTCCGGTTCACGGCGCCCCGTGGGCAGATGTTCACCTCGTGCGGGCATCGCGAGGAGCAGGAACTGACTATCGAGCTCGGGGCGAAGCGGGACGGGAGGCTTACCGCGATCCGGCACCGTAAGATCTCGGTCACCTCGCCGTTCGACGACTGGGCCGAGCCAGCGTTCGGCGTCGCCTCCCAGCTGTACGCCAGTCCCGCCTACGAGGGCATCCTTCGCCTGGTCCGTGGCAACACGATGACCCCGACGTTCACCCGCGGACCGGGCGAGGCGGTCGGCGTGTTCACCCTCGAATGCGCGATGGACGAGCTCGCCAGCGAACTGGGCATCGACCCGATCACGCTGCGGCTGCGCAATCTCGCCGAGACCGAGCCCGGCACCGGCAACCCGTGGTCGAGCTACGGCCTGCGGGAATGCCTGCAGCGGGGCGCCGAGCTGATCGGGTGGGAGGGCCGTGACCCGCGACCGGGGTCCGAACGGGACGGGAAGTGGCTGATCGGCACCGGGATGGCCGCCGCCGCCTATCCAGTGGCGTTCTTCATGCGGGCCCAGCGCGCCCGGGCCCACCTGTACGCCGACGGTACCGCGGTCGTGCAGACCTCCACCCAGGAGTTCGGCACCGGCATGCCCACGGTCCTGACCCAGGTGGCTGCTGACGCACTCGGCGTCGGGCTCCGCGATGTCCGGGTGGAGTTCGGTGACACCAGCCTGCCGGGCAGCGGCTCGCCCGTCGGCTCCAACGGCGCGATGATGGTCAGCGCCGCCGTGCACAACGCGTGCGTCGCAGTGCGCGACCAGCTGATCGCGCTGGCCGTCAACGACCCCAAGTCACCCATGCACGGCGCCGACCCCGCCACGGTCGACGCGGCCGACGGGCGGCTGACGCTGGCCGGGGATCCCGGTACCAGCGAAACCTACGACAGCCTGATGGGCCGGCACCTGATGAACGACGCGGAGGCCATCGGAAGCTGGAGCCCGCCGCCGCTGGATACCCCCTACGGGCTGCTGACGTTCGGCGCCCAGTTTGCCAGGGTCGCGGTCGATGCTGACCTGGGTATCGTCCGCGTCAGGCAGCTGGCAGGCGCGTTCGCGCCTGGACGGGTCCTCAACCCGAGGACGGCCCGCAGCCAGCTCATGGGCGGCATGCTCTGGGGCATGAGCCAGGCCCTGCTCGAAGGCAACCGGATGGACGCCCGAACGGGCCGCTGGGCTAGCGCCAGCCTGGGCGACTACCTCGTCCCGGTCAACGCGGACGCTCCCGACGTCGACATCGAGCTGATCGAGGTCGACGACCAGGTGACCGGTCCGCTCGGCGTGAAGGGCGTCGGCGAGATCGGGCAGGTCGGCTCCGCTGCCGCCATCGCCAACGCCGTTTACCATGCGACCGGGTACCGGGCCCGCGAGCTGCCGATCACCATCGAGCACCTGCTGGCGCACCTGCCAGGGAGCTCGACGGCTGCGGGCGGGTCGTCGCGGGATGCCGGGTGACCGACGCGCACCGGCTGCGGTTCGCGGCCCAGCCCTGGACCGGGCTCGGCGGCCTGCTGCTGACCGCGGTGGTCTTCTTCGTCCTCGCGCTCGGCACCGGCAGCGCCGCGACCGGGTTGCTGATCCTCGGGCCGATATCGACGTTCGGGCTGGCTGGCGTGGCGATGATCGCGTTCTGGTGGAACGACTGGCCCGGCTCCCGGCTCAGCGCGCCCTGGACCGGCGTGGTCGATACCCTGCTGGCCGCCGTCATCGCGGTGGCACTGACGATCGCGGGCCAGGCCGTCATCGAGCGTCCCGCTGTCGGTGCGGTGTTCGAGGCCAGCTCCAGCCCATCC
>DAIOWL010001084.1:0-1348 GCA_036758545.1 Streptosporangiaceae bacterium
ACAAGGGATTCCATGACCGCGGACATAGCACAGACGGTAGCTACCACGAGGCCCAAAACTAGTTTATTTCGCTACGCGTCCTAATATAGCGGACCCCGGCGGCTTGCTCCAGCCCGTGCAACGCGACATTCAGTAACAAAGGGCTGATCACACCGCCCTGTGGAGTTCCCTCCTCAGTCGGGGCGAACCCTTTCCCTTTTTCGAAAACCCCGGCTTTGAGCCAGCCGTGGATCATGTCCCGGGCGGGGAATGACCCGAGTGCCGCCAAGAGTCGTGGGTGATCGATTTTATCGAATGCCGCCGCCAGGTCTGCGTCGAGCGCCCATACCCGCTTGGCTCGAGAGCCCTTGCAGGTGTTGTAGATCGCGCCGATCGCGTCATGGCAGCCGCGGCCCGGACGAAAGCCGTAGGACTTTGGTTCGAACCGGGCTTCCCACTCTGGTTCCAGCGCGGCGCGGACCCTGCCCTGGTGGCATCTGTCCGCGATTACTGGAATTCCGAGTGGGCGCAGCTTCGCACGGTTACCCGCCTTCGGTATATACACCCTTTTCACCGGTCGGGGTCGCCAGGTTGACCCCTCACGGTGCACACGCACCGCCAGCTCCGCCCTGGCTGGGGCGGTCAAAGCGACCTGCCCATCGACCCCGGCCGCTTTTCGGCCAGCATTGCGCTGCGTTGCCTGCCGCACGCTAGTCAGCGTGTTGCTCCAACTGCGCAGCATCAACTTTTGTAGGTTCCTGACCGTGGCCAGGTTCCCTTCCTGAGTCGCCGTGAAAATCCGCTGTCGTAGCCGCCGTACGTTGTCCTCATGGCACCGCCAATCAATGGCATCCCAATCCAGGTCAGCGTCTTCGGGTCCGTTCACCATAAGTGTCTAACTTGTCCTTCGGTTCCAACGGTTTCTGACTGTTGGTCTTCACAGGCTCACCTGTCCACGTCAGCGCCCTTTCGAGCCCGGGCCACGCTCTCCCCGGTATCCGGCCAGTTATCCAGCAGCTGGCTACTGGAGGAATAGCCACAGCAAGCTGCTGGTTTCCTGTTGGCTTTCACCCACCGGCTTTTGCTTGTTGGACATCCCTATCCCGCCAAAGGATTCCGCGTTCCTCACAGTCGGCCTACCAACCCACCACCAGGCAGGGCTGGACTTTGTCGGGGTTGCCGTGTTCCACACGCGTGAGATACGACCGGGGTGGGTGCCTTCTTTACTCCGGGGCGGCGGTGTCATCCCGGCCATCGTGACCTCCATGGCCGGCGCCTGCCGCTTCTCAACGGCCAGCCCTGCACCCCGCTAAAACAACCCGTCCCGCGGGGGTTGGATTACGAAGCATACGAAGATTCACTCACGTTC
>DAIOWL010001084.1:1358-2610 GCA_036758545.1 Streptosporangiaceae bacterium
GGCGGGCATGGCAGGGATTACGAGGACATTGCCTTCGACCGCGCCGCACGCCGCTTCTACATTCTGATCGAAGGGCAGATTCAGCCAGTGGAAGCATTCGCCTCGACAAGTTCGGTGAATAGCTCGGAGGGTTTCTTCCAGTTGTGGATCTTACGGGGTCGGTCGTTGATTTCGGAAGCCACCATCGCCAAATAGTTGGGGTCGGAAGTGATTGTCACACCTTTGGGGAAGAATTCCCGGACGATGCGGTTGAGGTTTTCGTTGCTGCCGCGTTCCCACGGACAGTGTGGGTGGGCGAAGTACACCGGCAGCCCGGTAGCGGTGATCATGGCGTGCCGAGCCATCTCGGTGCCGCAGTCCCAGGACAGCGACCGGCGGATCGCCGCGGGCAGTCCGCCGGTGGCAGCGATGACGGCCTCGCCGACGGTCAACGAGTCACGCCCGGTCAAGGGCACCAGGATGAGGAACCGGGAGGTTCGCTCTACCAGGGTAGCCACCGCGCTGCGACCGTCCTTGCCGATCACGAGGTCGCCCTCCCAGTGCCCAGGCACCGCCCGATCGTCGGCCTCGATGGGGCGTTCGTCGAGGTAACGGGGCTCGCGGATCCGCGGCGCTGGTGCTGGGCGGCGCCCGCCGCGGCGAGCCGCGCGTCCGGTACGCAGGCTGATCAGCTCCCGGGCCAGGGTGGACACCGGCTGGGCGTAGACCCACTGGTAAATCGCCTCGTGCGACACCCGGCAAGCCTGATCCTCGGGGTAGTCGATGGCCAACCGGCCCGCGATCGAGGCCGGAGACCAGCCACCGCGCAGCTGCCGGCACACCACCGCGCGCAGCCGCGCCGACCGCTCGACCGCGAGCCGCTTCGGCCGCTGCCGCCCCGCACACGCCGCCTCATCCGCCGCGGCGCCACGGTAGAGCACCCGGCCACCGTGACGGGCGACTTCCCGACAGACCACCGACGGATCACGACCCAACCGCAGCGCGATCTCCTTGTATTGCAAACCCTCGGCCAGACCACGGGAGATTTCCTCCCGATCCGACAACATCAACATCGCACGCACGGCGGGCATCCTGTCCCACCGAACCAACAAGATCAAATGCTCCGACCGCCTGAGCCCGGGAAGTCCTGCCGATGTAAGGATGCTGATGCGTACCGGTGAAGTAACGACGAACGACGGTGTGAGGCTGCACTACGTGCAGGCAGGTACGGGGCCGGACCATCTGCTGGTCTCTGGCTGGACGCTTACTGCTG
>DAIOWL010001085.1:0-2604 GCA_036758545.1 Streptosporangiaceae bacterium
CCGCGATGACGTTCTACGGCGTGCTGTGGACCGAGGGCGCCAACGACGTGATCGCTGACGAGCTGCAGGTCCGCTGTACACAATCACCTGGATCGCACGGGTCATGGGAGGTACTCCTCGCTGACCGCCCGGGCAGGTACGCGTCGCGCTAGCGCAGACGTATAGCGACCCGTTCGGTGTCATTGGGTTAGGTGCGATGGCTCCTTCCAGCGGTATGGGCGCCGGTCCCCCGCCCTCAGCGACTAGCTTGTCCCGGACGGCGGCCAGTTCGGGCAGGCCGTCGGCCGGTCAGGTCAGCCGACGTTGCTGCTGGCGGCGCAGGGTGCGGCGCTCGTCTTCGTCGCAGCCGCCCCAGATGCCGTAAGCCTGGTGAGTCTCCAGCGCGAAGGCGAGGCATTCGGTCTGAACCGGGCAGGCGGCGCAGACTGCCTTGGCACGCGGCGGCTCAGCTCGCCGATGCGCAGGACCGGCGAGTCCTCGGAAATAGCCACGGGCTAATTATACAAACTCTAGACAGATATTTGACAGTCTTTGTCAAAGCGGATTACTGTCAGTCTCCTGATCAGCATTTCCGGGAGTGCCATGCGCCTGCAGAAGACCGTCGTCACTGACAAGCCGCTCGGGAAGGTCTTCGACTACCTCAGCGACTTCACCTCCACGACTGACTGGGATCCCGGCACCGTGGCCACCGTCCGGCTGCACGGCGACGGCAGGGTCGGCACCAGTTACCTAAACACCTCTCAGTTCCTGGGCCGCCAGAGCGAGCTGCGCTACGTGGTACAGGAGTTCGTGCCCGGCGAGCGGATCCGGCTGCGCGGCGAGAACACGACCGTAGTCTCCGTCGACACCATGACCTTCCGCCCGGCCGGCGCCGGGACCGAAGTGACCTACACCGCTGAGTTCGCCTTCAAGGGAGCCGCCCGGTACCTCGCCCCGTTCCTCCGGCCCGCCCTGACCCGGCTCGGGAACCAGGCCGAAGCCGGCCTGCGCCAGGCGCTCGCCCGGCTGCCATGACGGGGAACCCTGCGTCGGCCGCGGCAGACGGCGACTTCACGCCGCTGACGGTACCGCTTCCGCACATCACTTCACCGCGCCGCGCCGCCATCACCAGGTGCCGGACGCGGGCCACCAACCTGCCCCAAGGCACCAGGGCATTCGCCGGCGCTGACCTGGAGCCAGCCACCCTCTGACCGCCAGTCACCGCAGCCGCCATCTCAGTCAAGGAGATCTTCGTGACGCATCAGGACGCCAGCCCGCAGCCACCGCGCGACGCGCTCGCCAGCACCCTCAAACGCACCGAAATCCAGCACAGCCCGTCTTCGATCCCCGGGCGGGAGATCGTCCAGGTACTCACCGAAATCCCGCCCGGCGTGGAATCGGGCTGGCACACCCATCCCGGCGAGGAAGTGGGATACATCGTCGCCGGGACAGTCGAGATGGCGATGAAGGGACGGCCCACCCTGACCCTGCAGGCCGGCGACGGCTTCCTCATCCCGCCCCGCACACCCCACAACGCACGTGACACCGGTCCCGGCACCGGGCACATGCTGTCCACCTACATCGTCGAGGCCGGGCAGCCACTGGCGTCCTTCACTGAGGAACCGCACGACCGATGAAACGCTCGGCCTGCCCGGTCCCCGCACCGGAACATCCCATTCCGGCATCCGGCCGGGCCCTTAGCAGGAAAAGCACCACCCGATCATGCGTGATCACCACCAAGGAGGAACCGTCATGACCGACTCCACTGCCAACTCCCGCCTCACCGTCGCGCTCGTCCACGGCGCGTTCGCCGACAGCTCAGGCTGGAACGACGTGGTCCGACAGCTGCGAGCCGCCGGAATCGCGGTGCAGGCCATCTCGAACCCGCTGCGCGGCATCACCGCAGACACCGCTTACGTCGCCAGCGCCATCCGGCAGATCCCCGGGCCGGTGCTCGCCGTCGGTCACTCCTACGGCGGTGCGATCATCACCAACGCCGCGCCCAAGGCCGGCAACGTTGTCGGCCTGGTCTACGTCGCCGCGTTCGCCCCGGACGAAGGCGAGATCCTCTCGGACATCGAAGGCGGCTCCACCGACAGCGTCCTGAATACCGCCCTGCTCCAGCTGCAGTACCCGGCCGGGCAGGGCACCGAGACCGCGGTGGAATTCACCATCGACCCGGCCAAGTTCCACGACGCCTTCGCCGCCGACCTGCCCGAGGAACAAGCCGCCGTCATGGCCGCCACCCAGCGCCCCGTCGCCGCCGCCGGATTCACCGAACGCAACGGGACGCCAGGTTGGAAGAACCTGCCATCGTGGGCCGTCGTAGCCACTGGCGACAAGGCCGCCGGCAGCGATGTCGTCCGTTCCATGGCCCAGCGTGCCGGGGCGGCGATCACCGAGGTCGAGGGATCCCACGTGATCATGATCTCCCAACCACAGGCCGTCACCGACGTGATCCGGCAAGCGATCGCGGGCGTCACCGACTAGCCACAGGTAGCAGCTGGTGACTGACCGGGTTCTTCGGGCCGCTCCGCTCGCGCTGCCGCTCGGGTGACCAGATCGGCCCAGGCCTCGCGAGCGCGGACGTCGTCGACAGCCTCGGCGGGGGTTCCGTCCGGAACG
>DAIOWL010001086.1:0-2601 GCA_036758545.1 Streptosporangiaceae bacterium
CCGGGGCACGTCCCCGCGGCCGAGGCCGGCACGGAGTTCGTCCAGTTCAGCCCCAAGGAGCAGCTCGCCGAGACTACGGCAGCGATGATGGCCAACGCGCAACGGGCGATGGCGGACGGTAACTAGGCCAGGGCTCGACCTGGCCGCCAAGGCCGGCTTCGCGCAGGTCCGGCACGTCGAGATGGATAACCCGTTCAACAGCCTCTACGAGCTCACCCGGTAGGTCAGGCGACCGCGAAGCGGTGATGGGTCAGGGCGAGGGCGGTGCCGAACGCGTCGATGACCACGATGGCGGCGACCAGCGACAGCGTCCACCGGCGGCTGACGGCCGGGCCCGCGAACCAGCGGCCGGCCAGCGCGAGCAGGAATCCCAGGATGAGGAACCACGGCTCGAAGATGGCGAGGTCGTGCAGCGCGGCCAGGTTCTTCTGTCCGGCCGTCAGCCCGTGCTCCGGCCAGCTGACCGCGGTCTTCAGGCCCGCCAGGTACAGGCCCTTGGTGGCGATCCCGAACAGCCCGTGCGAGACGCACACCACCGCGGCCGCCCACACCGGAGCCAGCACGAGCCGGGCCGGCGGACGGCGGGCCCAGGGCCGGGTGAGCCCGTACAGGTAGACCGCTCCGCACGCCAGCAGGGCCGAGACGACGAGGTTAACCGCCCGCAGCCCGGGCAGGCCGGCGGTGGCCGTGCCGCCGGGGTAACCCCAGGTCCCGCCCAGGGCCCAGTAGAGGTGTACCGGGATGCCGACGACGGCGGCCAGCGCGGCAAGATGAGCGATCATCGGCCCGGACTGGGATGCCGCGCGGTCTGGCGTCCCTGTTACCGGCGGCGTGGTCTTGGTATCGCGAGTCCCTTTCATGGCCCTTCCCACGCTACGGAGGCAGGGAAGGCCTGGCGTCACCCGAAAGTGCCGTGATGAGTGGAATAGGAGGGGACGGGCTGGCGTTGCCGGATATCCGTGTGGATGTACGGAGGTGCGGATGTCAGGGCTCGAGCATGAGCATCCGGTGAGCCCGGAGCGGGTGGCGGCGGCGCGGGCCGGGGTCTTGGCCACGGGCGAGGCCGGGCGGCTGGCGGGGTTGCTGGGGATGCTGGCCGATCCGGTCCGTTCCCGGATCCTGTTCGCGCTGTCCGCGGCCGGGGAACTGTGCGTAGGCGACCTGGCCCTGGCCCTGGAGGCCACCGAGGATCAGGTCTCCTACGCGCTGAAGATGCTGCGGCTGGCCGGGATGGTCAGCTTCCGCAAGGACGGCCGGATGGTGTTCTACCGGCTGTCCGACGGCTTCCCGCACCCGCTGCTCGAGCACTGCCTGCGCCAGCTGCTCAGCATCGCCTCCCCGGAGGGCCACGATGCGAGCGCTTGACGCGATCGGTCACGCCCTGGCCGTGGCCGGCTCGATGACCTGGCAGATCACCTGGTCGCTGATCCTCGGGTTCACGCTCTCGGCGGTGGTGCAGGCGGTGATCCGGCGGCAGACCATCGTCCGGCTGCTCGGCGACGACAGGCCGAAGACGCTGGCGCGGGCGACCGGGCTCGGCGCGGCCTCGTCGTCGTGCTCGTACGCGGCGGTGGCGCTGGCCCGGGCGCTGTTCCGCCGGGGCGCGAGCTTCACCGCGGCGATGACCTTCGAGATCGCCAGCACCAACCTGGTCATCGAGCTGGGCATCATCATGGCGCTGCTGCTGTCCTGGCAGTTCACCCTGGCCGAGTTCGTCGGCGGGCCGATCATGATCGTGCTGGTCGCGGTGGCGTTCCGGCTGTTCGTCCGGCGCAGGCTCATCGAGGCGGCGCGGCAGCAGGCGGACCGGGGGCTGGCCGGGTCGATGGAGGGGCACGCCGCCATGGATATGAGCATCGCCTCGGAGGGGAGCTTCTGGCAGCGGCTGGGCAGCCGGGAGGGCTACACCTCGGTCAGCAACATCTTCGTGATGGAGTGGGCCGCCGTCATCCGCGACGTCGTGATCGGGCTGCTGATCGCCGGGGCCGTCGGCGCCTGGGTGCCCGATACGTTCTGGCAGCACCTGTTCCTGACCGGCCACCCGCTGGCGGCCAAGCTGTGGGGCCCGCTGATCGGCCCGGTCATCTCGGTGCTCAGCTTCGTCTGCTCGATCGGCAACGTGCCGCTGGCCGCGGTGCTGTGGAACGGCGGGATCAGCTTCGGCGGCGTGGTCGCGTTCATCTTCGCCGACCTGATCATCATCCCGATCCTGATCATCTACCGGAAGTACTACGGCACCCGGATGATGCTCACGATCCTCGGGATCTTCTACGTCGCGATGGTGCTGGCTGGCTACGCCGTCGAGTTCGCGTTCGGCGGGCTCGGGCTGATACCGGCCGAACGGGCGGCCAGAGTCGCCGAGACCGGCATCACGTGGAACTACACCACGATCCTCAACATCGTGTTCCTGCTGCTGGCCGCCGCGCTGCTGGTCCGGTTCTTCCGCTCCGGCGGCCGCGCGATGCTCACGATGATGGGCGGCAGCCCGGACGGTCATCACTGATGATCACGCGCAGTCGGCCGGAAGCGGCGGTGAGTGCCTGCTCGACGTCGGCCGGGCTGTCGCCCGAGGCGAAGATGAACCCCAGGTAGCGGTCCCCG
>DAIOWL010001087.1:0-2595 GCA_036758545.1 Streptosporangiaceae bacterium
TGCGCAGGAAGTTCGACACCGACACGCCGGGCACCTCGACCGGGTACTGCATGGCCAGGAACAGGCCGGCCCGGGCGCGGGAGTCCACGCTCATGGCCAGCACGTCCTCGCCGTCGAGTGTGACGCTGCCCCGGGTGACCAGGTACTTGGGGTGGCCGGCGATCGCGTAGGCCAGGGTGGACTTGCCGGAGCCGTTCGGGCCCATGATGGCGTGGGTCTCGCCCTCGCGGACGGTCAGGTTCACGCCACGCAGGATGTCCCGGTGAACGCCGGCGCTTTCCTCCACGCTGACGTGCAGGTCGCGGATCTCGAGGGTGGCCACTATGACTCCTTCTCCACGGCGACGTAGACGTCGTCGCCTTCGATCTTGACGGGATAGACGGGCACCGGCTCGGTGGCCGGCAGCCCGGTGGGCTGACCGGTGCGCAGGTCGAAGCAGGACCCGTGCAGCCAGCACTCCACCGTGGTGTCGTAAATCTCGCCTTCGGACAGTGGCACCTCGGCGTGCGAGCACACGTCGCGCAGGGCGAAGACCTCACCGTCGGCGCGCGCCAGGGCGACGGGCTCGCCGTTCACCTCGACGCCGATGACGCCCTCGGCGGGCAGTTCCGACAGCGAGCAGACCCGCTGGAAATCGCTCACGAGACCGGCCTTTCGAGCTCCGTCTCGATGGCCCCGGCGATCCTCATCCGGAGCTCGGGCACCTCGATGGTGTCAATCAGCTGGCCGAAGAACCCGCGGATGACCAGCCTGCGGGCCTCGGCGAACGGGATGCCCCTGGCCATCAGGTAGAACAGGTGATGGTCCTCGAGCCTGCCGCTGGCGCTGGCGTGCCCGGCCCCGACGATCTCCCCGGTGAGGATCTCCAGGTTCGGCACCGAGTCGACCCGGGTGCCGTCGGTCAGCACCAGGTTCCTGTTGTACTCGTAGGTGTCGGTGCCGGTCGCCTCGGGCCTGATCAGCACGTCGCCGATCCAGACCGCGTGGGCGTCCTCGCCCTGCAGCGCGCCCTTGTAGGTAACCCTGCTGCGGCAGCGCGGCACGTCGTGGTCGACGAACAGCCGGTGCTCCAGGTGCTGGCCCGCGTCGGCGAAGTAGAGCCCGGTCAGCTCGGCGTCGCCGCCCGGGGCGCTGTACCGGACCGACGGCGCCAGCCGCACCAGGTTTCCGCCCAGCGTGACGGCGGCGTGCCGCAGCCTGGCGTCCCGGCCCAGCGTGGCGTAGTGATACGTCAGGTGCACCGCGTCGTCGGCCCAGTCCTGCAGGCTGACCACGGACAGCGAGGCGCTGTCCCCGACCACCAGCTCGACGTTGTCGGCGTAGGTGGCGCTGCCCCGGTAGTCGAGCACGACCACGGCCCGGGAGAACGGCTCGGCCTGCACCAGGAGGTGCCCGTACCCGCTGCCGCCGTCGCCGGTTACGGTGACGACCGTGGGCCGCGACGCGTCGGCCTCGGCCGGGATCGTGATCACGGTCGCCTCGTCGAAGCTCGCGTACGCCTGAGCACTCACCCGGTCGGCCGGGATAAAGCTGCGCCCGAGCAGACCGCCCGACCGTTCGGCTGTAGAGATCTTGACCTCGGGCGCCGGGTCGACGTCTACGGTCACCTTGCCGGCCGGGGCCGGCGGGTTATCCGTGTGCAGCCCGCGCAGCCGGCGCAGCGGGGTGAAGCGCCACTCCTCCTCGCGGCCGCCGGGCACGGCGAAGTCCGCCGGGTCGTAGGACCTGTGCTCGTGCAGCCTTGTGACGGGAGCGGACTCGATCGCTCCCTGAAGTCCAGCCGACATCAGCCGACAGCCCCCTCCATCTGCAGCTCGATCAGCCGGTTCAGCTCGAGCGCGTATTCCATCGGCAGCTCGCGGGCGATCGGCTCGACGAACCCGCGGACGATCGTGGCCATCGCCTCGTCCTCGGTCATGCCGCGGCTCATCAGGTAGAACAGCTGATCCTCGGAGACCTTGGAGACGGTCGCCTCGTGGGCCATCTCCACGTCGTCCTCGCGCACGTCCACGTAGGGGTAGGTGTCGCTGCGGCTCACCGTGTCCACCAGCAGCGCGTCGCACTTGACGTTGGACTTGGAGTGCTCGGCGCCTTCCTGAACGTTGACCAGGCCCCGGTAAGACGTCCGGCCGCCCGCCCTGGCCACCGACTTGGAGACGATGGTGGAGGAGGTGTTCGGCGCGCAGTGCACCATCTTGGCGCCGGCGTCCTGGTGCTGGCCCTCGCCGGCGAACGCGACGGAGAGCGTCTCGCCCCTGGCGTGCTCGCCCATCAGGTAGACCGCCGGGTACTTCATCGTCACCTTGGAGCCGATGTTGCCGTCGATCCACTCCATGGTCGCCCCGGCCTGGGCCACGGCCCGCTTGGTGACCAGGTTGTACACGTTGTTCGACCAGTTCTGGATCGTGGTGTACCGGCAGCGCGCGTCCTTCTTCACGATGATCTCGACCACCGCGGAATGCAGCGAGTCGGACTTGTAGATCGGCGCGGTGCAGCCTTCCACGTAATGGACGTAGGCGCCCTCGTCCACGATGATCAGGGTCCGCTCGAACTGGCCCATGTTCTCGGTGTTGATCCGGAAGTAGGCCTGCAGCG
>DAIOWL010001088.1:0-2592 GCA_036758545.1 Streptosporangiaceae bacterium
CGCACGGCCTAGCGGACACCCCTCCTGAGCTGGCAGAACTTCTCCTATCGCGGCCCGCAATACTGGCGCGGTGTACTTATTCGAAGTATGCGCTATTCCCCATCGGCTGCCGACGCCTCGTCACGCTCCGAAACCGCTCACGAGCTTGAGCCGTCGAGCATCCACAAGGCGGCCATGGGAAGAGCGATAAGCCGATCGCCGAAGGAGAGCTGTTGTTCTCCGGCATAGAGCACGATCCCGGCCCTGAGGCGGTCGCCGAGCCGGTTCGCTAGGTGGCGCAGGCCCCGGAAATCCTCGCCTCGAACGGTCTCGGCCGCCTTGACCTCGACGCCTATAACGGTGCCGTCGGCGTGCTCCAGCACCATGTCTACCTCCACCTGGTCGCGGTCACGGTAGTGGAAGAGCTGCACGGGCTCTTCGGCCCAGGTGAGCTGACGCGCCACCTCGCCTATCGCAAAATTCTCCAGCAGCGGTCCGACTGAGGCGGTCGGGTCCTTGGCGCGTTCCTCTGACATGCCGATCAGTCGTCCGCCCAGTCCGGAATCGGTGACGATCAGCTTCGGCGTGGATATGGCCCGCGTCGTCAAGTTCGAAGACCACGCCGGGATGCGTTTGATCACGAAGATCAGCTCAAGCAAGTCCAGGTAGCGCGACAGCGTCCGCCGTGGCAGGCCGATGTCGTTTGCCATCGACTGCGCGACGGCCAGAGTGCCCATCCGGGCCGCGACAACACTCAACAGGCGACGCATCTCGGCCGGCCGCTCGATATCGGATATCTGCTGCACATCACGGGACACCAAATCAGTCACGTAGGAGTCGAAGAACCTTGCCCGCCGGCGCCCCGGATCGCGGCGCACTGCCTCCGGGTAGCCGCCACGAAGGGCCCGGGTCACGTATTCGCGCTTGGTCAGCGCGCTGGGCGGCATCCGCACCCGCCCGTCACACCGGAACGCCGCGTCCACGAACCCGTCAGCAGCGGAGTCGATCTCCCCCTGCGACAGCGGCCACAACTCGATGGTCTCCGCGCGGCCGGGCAACGCGTCAGGCAGGTCCTTCAATCCGAGCAGCCGAGCCGAGCCGGTCAGCAGGAAACGGCCCGAGCGCGGGTCACGGTCCACCTCGCGCTTGATGGCCAGAAGCAGTTCAGGGACCCGCTGTATCTCATCGATCATCAGCAACCCGTCATGCCGGACGAAGGCGCTAGGGTCCGCTTCGGCAGCAGCGCGCACCGCCTGGTCGTCCAAGTACAACTCCCGCGCGCCAGGTGACCTGGCGACGATCAGCTCAGCCAGGGTGCTCTTACCCACTTGCCGGGCACCGTTTACCACCACGACGCGGGTATCCCCCAGCGCCTCGATGGCCATACGCTCGGCATGCCGCGAAAATAGGGTTCCTTCGCTGCTCACAGCGCAAGTCTACAACAGCTAGCCGCTCGCCAGTGGCCGATCTGCCGGTAGTTTGACGCGCGATCTGCCGATGAGTTCGTGGCCGACCTGCCGGAGTGGCACCAGCCGATCTGCGCGACCCGAATACTCAAGTCGCCTGCCAGCCCGAGCATGGTCCCGCGGGCTGATGCGTTGCGGAACAACAGGTAGCGCAGAGTAGCCACTTAATCGGACGTCTACTCACTATGCTTCCTGGTGCATCACAGCCAATCTTGAAGCCCTGGTCGCTATGCCCCTCGTGACGGGGTGCGCCAGGCGCAGGTTGCCAGTAGACGAATCGTGAAGGACATCGATGCCAAGCAAAGTTCTCCTACAACCCGTGGGAAGTCAGTGATCTCGTCACAGGAGTGGACAAGGGCACAATAGGTCTCCCCGACATCCAGCGTCCGTTCGTCTGGTCTAACTCCTAGGTGCGCGACCTAATCGACTCGATGTACCGCGGATACCCCGTAGGCGAGCTGATGTTCTGGAAGAACGCCGATCAGGACCACACCCGCAGCATTGGTGACGCTCATGCCAAGACCCAGGATATGAGCTTCCAGGTGGTCGACGGCCAGCAGCGTCTCACCAGCCTGTATGCCGTCGTCAAGGGTCTTACCGTCTGGCGCGGTGACTACACCCGCGAGAAGGTCGTCATCTCTTTCAACCCGCTGACCGAGCGCTTTGAGGTGCCCAATGCCGCAACCAGGCGGTCGTCGGAGTGGATTGATGACATCACTGAAATCTTCAAGGACTTACCGCCGCAGATGCCGACATCTCGGTCGACGCTGAGGTCCTCGATGACGGCTACATCAAGGTCGGCGATCACACCTATGAGGACCTGGATCGGGCCGCCCACGCCGCCGGGGCTGACGCCAGCTCAGGTTGGACCTTCTGGGAAGTTCAACTCGCCGATGAGAGTGGCTTGCGGCCCTTGGCCGATATCCGCTCTCAAGTGAACCGTAGCGCCAGCCTGGCGGCTGTAGCCACTGAAACATGACCCTCGGTGAGTTCCGACGAGGGCAGATAGAGTTGCATCGGGTGCAGCACTTATGCTCTAACTGGCGTGCAGGAGCGGTGCCATCAATCGATGACACCGCTCCTGGCCTGGTAAAACTTCTCTGATCGGGCCCCAGAATCAGCTGCAGCCGCTGGTGGAGCCGCAGCC
>DAIOWL010001089.1:0-2587 GCA_036758545.1 Streptosporangiaceae bacterium
GGGGTTACCGGAACAGTCCGGAGATGAGGTTGACCGAGCCTGCGACGATGACGACGCCGAACACATAGGACAAGATGGCGTGGGCCAGCACCGTGCGCCGGATCTGGGGGTCGCGCAGCGTGGTGTCGGACACCTGGTAGGTCATGCCGATGGTGAAGGCGACGTAGGCGAAGTCGCGGTAGCCGGGATGTTGCTGGCCGTCCTCGGTGCCGAACGCGATGCCGCCGGGTTTCGACCGGAAGTGCTGATCGGCGTAGCGCAGGGTGTAGACGGTGTTGATCACGGCCCACGACAGCACCACGGTCAGCACGGCGGCGCCGATCAGCAGCATCCGCGGTGCGCCGCTTTTCTGTCCCGCGAGGTGAAGTGCGTAACCCGCGCCGAGCAGGCTAGCGACGCTGGCCCCGACCAGCAGCACCCTCGCGGAGCCTTCTGTCTGGTCTTCGCGGGCGGCGAACTGCGGCGCGCGTGCGCTGTCGGCTCGGATAATGATCGGCCAGACGGTCAGGAGGAAGGCAAGCGCGGCGGCGTTCCAGCCGCCAACCAGCGTCAGCCCCCACGTTATGAACGGCAGGAGGACAGCGGCGACGATCAGCCCGGCGATCAGTACCGTGATCGCACGCCGCATGGCGGGGGCGTGCCAGCCGAGCCATCGGTGGTACAGGGTGGGTGGGGGGACGCCGGTCATCGTCTAAGTGTTCCCTGTTGCCTCCCGCGTGTCATTCGCGCCGGCTGACATTCAGGTCCGGACAGGGCTCGCAGACGTGCCGCTGGTGCAGACCTGCGTGACTTTGAGCCTTTGCCAACCAGCCGGGCGATGGGTCATCGTCGGGTGACCGCAGCGTTGCGCAGCGGTCGGGGCCGGTGAAGGGGACAAGTCATGGCGGTGGCCGAGGATGCCGTACTCACCGGCCTAATCAGCGCCGTGCGATTCGAGGTCGGCGGATCGCGGTGGCTCCGGTGAGTGATCCGGCTCCGTAGCGAGCGATCCCAGGTCAATGCCGCGCCGGCGCAGCGCAAAGCCGGGGCACGCCTGAAGCCGGGCGACAGCTCCTAGCCGAATACGTCCGCGCCGAAGGACCTGACCTGCGGCATGGCCGCGTCGCCCAGGTGCGGCAGGGCGAAGATGTCCTCGATGGTGCGCAGCAGCGAATAGTGGTTGTACTGGACGGTGCTGACGGTGCCGGGCCTGATGAGCGGGGACAGCAGGACCGTGCCGATGCGGCCGCCGCCGGGGCCGGTCTTCCCGGGCAGGGGCACGTTGGGGTGGGAGGGGCCGAGCCCGGAGCTCTCGCCGCAGCAGGCGGCCGCGTCGCTGCCCTCGTCGAAGGTGATCACGATCAGTCCGCCGTCCCGGTAGGCCGGCGCGGCCATGATGACCGGCACCCAGTGCGCCAGGAACCTGTCGGCTTGGACTAGGCCGCCGGGGGCACCGTCGGCGCAGGGCGCGTCGTGGCCGTCATTGCACAGGTTCGGCGCGATGAAGGAGAACGCCGGAGTGGCGCTGGCCCGGGCCAGGTCACCGGGCAGCGGCCGGAACGACAAGATGTGCGCGGCGCAGAAGGCCGGGTTCGCGGTGACCGAGCGGAAGAACGTGAACCCGTCGTGGCGGGCGGCGTACTGATCGCCCCGCTCGGCGCGTTCGGTGTGGTCGATGGACCAGGTGGCGGGGTGGCCGCAGGCCGGTCCGCGGGCCGTGCTGACCGTGTTGTCCCGGCCTGGGTCATTGCCCATGTCCTGCAGGTACGCTGTCCAGCTGCGCCCGGCGGCCGACAACTGGCTGCCGAGCGTGGGGACCGCGGCCGGGTAGACGCAGCCTTCGCCGAGAACCTGGTGATACTCCCCGGCCACGACGTGGCCGGGGAAGGGGATCCAGAGCGGGCAGTCGGCCTGGGTGGCCAGAGTGGGAGCCTGCCCGGAGACCTGCGCGATGTAGTTGTCCGCGCTGGCGTGGCCTACCGCGTAGTAGTTCTCCAGCAGGGCACCCATCCGCGGCAGCGTTTCCGCCAGGTACGGGTCGGCGGACGGGGTGCCGAAGCTCTGCGCGTACCCCTGGTTTTCCAGCTCGATGACCCACACGTGCCGGACCGCCGAGAGCCCCCGGTGACCGCCCGGCGCCGCGGAGCCGGATACGGCTGCGCCGGTCCCGGCCGCCGGGCCCGCGGCCATGCTCGTGCACCCGGCGAGAACGAGCGAGCCCGCCATTGCGGCGAGCAGCGACCGCCATGCCGTCACCATGTGCACCTCACCACCATTATCAGGCTAGCCCTTGACAATATTATTGTCATAACTGATGATTAATGACAAGACTGATCGTAAGACTCAGTTCGTAAGAGCGAGCGGACGGTCCCACCGTCAAGGAGCCAATGATGAAACCAGCCATCACCGGCCGCGAGGCCGCAGAGGACGAAGACCTGCTCGTGCACGACTGGCGGGTGGCACGGCTCGCCCAGTTCGGCATCCCCCGGTCGCTGGCCGAGGTCTATGCCGACCACATCGACTGGCACCAGGTCGCCCGCCTGGTGCAGCGCGGCTGTCCCCCGCGGCTGGCCCTGCGCATCGTCCGCTGATGAGCGTCCGCCGGGTG
>DAIOWL010001090.1:0-2584 GCA_036758545.1 Streptosporangiaceae bacterium
GCCGTCGCCGAGCTCGGCTACACCGCCAACCTGCAGGCCCGGGCGGTCGCCACCGGGCAGAGCACGATGATCGGCGTGGTCGTGCACGACATCGCCGACCCGTACTTCTCCTCCATCGCGGCCGGCCTGATCGAGGCGGCCGAAGCGCGCCAGCTGCTGGTCTGCATGTCCAGCACGGCAGCCACCGAGGTGGCCGAACGCGAGTACGTCGCGCTGATGCGCGCCCAGCGGGCCCGCGCGGTGATCCTGATCGGCAGCCGGACCGACGACACCGCGGCCCGGGAGGCGCTGCGCGCCGAGATCGCCGCGTTCACCGGCTCCGGCGGCCGGGCCGTGGCCGTCGGCCAGGACCTGCTCGGCGTGGACACGGTGCTGCCGGAGAACGCGGCCGGCGCCGAGGCGCTGGCCCACGCCATGGTCGCGGTCGGCCACCGCCGCTTCGCCGTGCTGGCCGGGCCGCGCGGCCTGCTGACCGCGCGCGATCGGCTGGACGGATTCCGCGCCGGGCTGGCGGCCTGGAACGTGCCGCTGGAGGCGGCCCAGGTCGTCCACGGCCCGTTCACCAGGGACGGCGGCTACGAGGCGATGAGCGCGGTCCTGGCCGCGGCCGGCCCTGACCAGGCCGCGCTGCCGGACTGCGTGTTCGCGGTCACCGACGTGATGGCGATGGGCGCGCTGGCCCGGCTGCGGGCCGGCGGCCTGGCCGTGCCCGCCGACATCGCGCTGGCCGGGTTCGACGACATCGGCACGCTGCGCGACGTCTACCCGCCGCTGACCACGGTGCGGCTGCCGCTCAAGCGGATGGGGGAGATGGCGGCCGGCCTCGTCCTGGCCGAACCCCCCGGCACGCCGTCCGAGCCCCAGCCACGGGTCGTCCCCGTCCCCGGCGAGGTCATTCTACGGGAGAGCACCCTCCCGCACCCGCGCCGCATATCCCCGTGAACGCAATGAAATCCCGGTTCCACGGCGTTCGAACGCGCTGGAACCAGGGTTTCAGGGCGCCCCTTGCGCGTCCCCGCCCTCTTCAGGTACGTTGCGCAAGAATCTGGAAAGCGCTTGCCAACCCGTGACCCGCTCTGGCCCAAATAGGGGAGTGTGCACATGAGCGAAGCCCCGCACGTTCCGTTTACGGAGACAAAGGCACCGGAGTCCGCCGATCGGCTGCACCGCGGGGCGCTGCGGCTGATCGACATCTCCGCGTCCACGATGGCGAACATTGGGCCGGCCTACAGCTTCATGTTCGGCTTCGGCTTGCTGGTGATCACGGCCGGCATCGCCGCGCCGCTGACCATCGTCGCCGCCATCGTCGCGATCGCTCTGCTTGGCAACACGCTCTCGCAATTCTCCCGGGCCCACCCGAGCACCGGCGGCTTCATCACGTTCGTCGGCAAGACGTTCGGCGGCACCAGCGCGGTGACGACGGCGCTGCTGGCCGGGGCCGGCTACATCGTCGCGATCTCCTCGGTTCTGGTGATCGCGGGCGGGTTCTTCCAGATCCTGCTGCAGTACTACTTCAACGTGAGCATCCCGTGGATCATCTTCTCGGTGCTGTTCACCGCCGGCGCCATGGTGATGATGTTCCGCGGCGTGGCCGTGTCGACCAAGCTGGCCGGCTTCTTCTTCGCCTTCGAGCTGGCGGTGCTGCTCGTGGTGGCGATCGCCACGCTGATCATGAACGGCGGCCACCTCACCTTCGCGCCGTTCGAGCCCAAGAACATCACCAACGGCTTCAGCGGCCTGGCGGCCGGCTTCCCGCTCGCCGTCTATCTGTTCATCGGCTGGGAGAACTCGGCCGCGCTGGCCGAGGAGACCGACAACCCGCGGCGCAACGTGCCCCGGGCCGTGTTCCTGTCCATCGGCCTGATGGCGGTCACCTACCTGCTCCTGGCCTACTCCACCGTCTCCGGCTTCCACTACAACGGCACCGCGCTCGCCAACTCCGAGATCCCGTTCATCAGCGTGGCCCACGACGTGGCGGGCTGGCTGGCCTTCTTCGCCTACATGGCCGGGATGACCTCCACCCTGGGCGTGCTCATCGCCGCGGTCAACTCGCAGTGTCGGCTGATCTTCAACGCCGGCCGGGAGGGCCTGGTGCCGCGCTGGATCGGCCGGGTGCACCCGGTGCGGCGGACGCCGGTCAACGCGATCATCACCTTCATCACGCTGGCCAGCGTCATCGTCGCGATCTGGGCTCTCGGCCACCTGATCGGCGGCCACACCAACAGCCTGGACGCGCTGAACTTCTTCTTCGAGTCCAGCACGATGGGCACCATCTTGATCCTGGTCGTGTACTTCCTCGGCAACCTGGCCCTGCCGTTCTTCTACCGCAAGTTCAGGCCGCAGGAGTTCAGCGTGGTCAAGCACGTCATCCTGCCGGTGCTGGGCATGGCCGCCATCGCGGTGCCGGTCTACTACCTGTGCAAGCCGGGCCAGCCCGACCCCTACGACTGGTTCCCCTACGCCGCGCTCGCCGTCGTGGTGCTGTCCATCATCTACGCCACCTGGCTGGTCAGACGCGATCCCGGGCTGGGCGACCGGGTCGGATCGATCGTGGCCGATGAGTAGCCCGCACCCGCTCGACCCG
>DAIOWL010001091.1:0-2581 GCA_036758545.1 Streptosporangiaceae bacterium
GAGCAGTTCGAGACGGACCTCGAGCAGCGCGCGCAGCGCGCGGTCAAGATCAGCCTGGTCCTCGACCAGCTGGCCCGGAACGAGGAACTCGGCGTCGACCCGGCCGAGCTGACTGCGTACGTGACCCGGCAGGCCGAGCAGATGGGCGTGTCGCCCGATCAGCTGGCCCAGCAGCTCGCCGACAACAACCAGATCAACGTCGCGGCCGCGGAAATACTCCGGGGCAAGGCGATGAACCTGATCGCCGAGCGGGTCAAGGTGACCGACGAGTCGGGCAACCCGGTCGACATCGCCACCGCCCTCAACACCCCCCTGACGCCCGCCGGGGACGCCGCGGACGTCGACGCTGCGGATCAGGAGGAGGTCCTGGCCGCGACGGAGACCGACGAGACCGACGAGGCCGGGGACGCGGACGCTAAGGCCTGACCTTCCCTGCTTATGACGCCGAGCGCGCACCACCAGGGTGCGCCCGGCGTCCTGGCGCGCCCGGCCGGGCCGCAACCAGGTGCGCCAGTAGCGAACAGGGGGCTGTGCGGGACGATCGGGTTCCGTTGCGGCGTTATCTTCCAATCAATGAGACCAGACGTTACTGGAGCAGGTGAACAAGCGTGACTCAGCCCCTGTGGACCCCGGCACCGCCCTCGATCGAGGCCGCGGCGGAGCCCCCCGTCCTGCCGTTCGGGGACCAGTTGTTCCAACGGCTGCTGCGGCACCGCATCATCTTCCTCGGCCAGCAGGTCGACGACGACATCG
Source organism: Streptosporangiaceae bacterium (assembly GCA_036758545.1). GTDB lineage: Bacteria > Actinomycetota > Actinomycetes > Streptosporangiales > Streptosporangiaceae > Palsa-504. Next base: position 754 of record DAIOWL010001091.1, read on the forward strand.
CCAACCGCATCTGCGCCGAGCTCGCGCTGCTCGCCTCCGAGGACAGCAAGCGCGACATCAGCATCTACATCAACTCCCCGGGCGGCTCGGTCTACGCGGGGATGGCTATCTACGACATGATGCAGTACGTGCCCAATGACGTGTCCACGTACGCGATGGGAATGGCCGCGTCGATGGGACAGTTCCTGCTTACGGCGGGTGCACCCGGTAAGCGGTTCGCCCTCCCGCACGCGCAGATCCTGATGCACCAGCCGTCCGGCGGAATCGGCGGCACGGCGTCGGACATCAGGATCCAGGCGGAGCAGATGCTGTACATCAAGCGGACGCTGTTCGAGCGCACCGCATTCCACACCGGCCAGCCCATCGAGCAGATCGAGCGGGATGCGGACCGCGACCGCTGGTTCACCGCGGAGGAAGCCAAGGAGTACGGCTTCGTCGACAAGGTGATCCGCAGCGCGGTCGAGGTGCCCACCGCCGGCGTCGTGTCATGATCAACCCAAAGGAGCCGAACGTGAGCGAGCACAGCTTGCGGAGCCCGCAGTCCAGGTACGTGCTGCCGTCCTTCGTGGAGCGCACCTCGTACGGGATCAAGGAGATGAACCCGTACAACAAGCTCTTCGAGGAGCGGATCATCTTCCTCGGCGTGCAGATCGACGATGCCTCGGCGAACGACGTCATGGCCCAGCTGCTGACGCTGGAGGCCATCGACCCCGATCGCGAGATCACCATCTACATCAACTCGCCCGGCGGGTCGATGACCTCGATGATGGCGATCTACGACACGATGCAGTTCGTCCAGCCCGACATCCAGATCTGCTGCATCGGGCAGGCCGCCTCGGCGGCCGCGATACTGCTCGCCGCGGGGACCAAGGGCAAGCGGATGGCGCTGCCCAACTCCAGGATCCTCATCCACCAGCCGGCCACCGAGGGCGGCTACGGCCAGTCCAGCGACATGGAGATCCAGGCCAGGGAGATCCTGCGGATGCGGACCGCCATGGAGGTCATCCTGGCCAGGCACACCGGCCAGGACGAGGAGAAGATCCGCCGCGACATCGAGCGGGACAAGTTCCTCACCGCCGAAGAGGCCAAGGAATACGGCATCATCGACGAGGTCCTGACCATGATCAAGAGGGGCAGTGAGCGCACTGCCGAGGTAGTGTCGTCCTAACCGGGAGAATTCAGCTCTTCCCTCCTGGGCCGCTGAAGGGGTTTGATGGTGTCCATCGGGACCCAGTAGGCGGTACCGTCGATATGCAAGTGCTTTGACGGCCTCGCGGGACATGTCCGCTCGGGGCGGCCACCATGGCCGTCACGGCGGCACCATGTAAAGGAGTATCTGGGTGGCACGCATCGGTGACGGTGGGGACCTGCTGAAGTGCTCGTTCTGCGGCAAGAGTCAGAAGCAGGTCAAGAAGCTCATCGCCGGCCCAGGCGTGTACATATGCGACGAGTGCATCGACCTCTGCAACGAGATCATCGAGGAAGAGCTCGCCGAGCCCACCGAGTTCAAGTGGGACAGCCTGCCCAAGCCGCGGGAGATCTTCGAGTTCCTCGACGCGTACGTGATCGGCCAGGACGCGGCCAAGAAGGCCCTGTCGGTGGCCGTGTACAACCACTACAAGCGCGTTCAGTCCGGCGAGGACCGGCCGGGTGACGAGGGCGTCGAGCTGGCCAAGTCCAACATCTTGCTGCTCGGCCCGACCGGCTCGGGCAAGACGCTGCTCGCCCAGACGCTGGCCCGGCTGCTCAACGTGCCGTTCGCGATCGCCGACGCGACCGCCCTGACCGAGGCCGGCTACGTCGGCGAGGACGTCGAGAACATCCTGCT
>DAIOWL010001092.1:0-2581 GCA_036758545.1 Streptosporangiaceae bacterium
TCCCCGGATCGGGGAAATCATGCAATAAAAGTAACACGAGCGGGACTAATGCACTTGGGTATCCCACGGCGTGTTCGATTTTTCCTGCGCCACTTTGACGTCTGCATGGCCGGGCGGCCGAGTGCAGGCCATCTGCCCCGAACCGCTGCCCGGCACGTGCATCGAAACAGCGCGCAGCCGTCTTTCCTGGCGGCCACTCACCTGGGCGGCGTGGCGGCTGATGCGAAGCCCGGCTGCTAACCGGCCTGGAAGTCGGGCAGCTGCCAGGAACCGTCGAAGGCGGGTCCGTCGGGACCGTAGATCCGGAAGTAGACGAACCAGCCGACGCCGGGAAGGGTCTGGATCCAGGTGCCATCCACGGCATCACCAGCGGGGGGTTCGGGTCCGAAGTGGAGCCGGACCGGACGGTCGGTCGGCGTGTCGGCGAGTTCGAACAGGGACCGGATCGCGGCCGTGCCCTGGCTGGTGCGGATCTCGCTGCTGGTCCGCGCGTCGTAGACGGTGATCGACCAGAACAGCTTCGCGGGTGCCGACTGCGGCACGTCCAGGGTGTGCGAGCCGCCGCCGTCAAGGTAGGCGCCGGCGGTATCGCGGGTGCACAGCCAGTACAGCGACCCGGCGCCGGGATGGCGGGCGAACATGGCGGGCGATTCGATCTGGGCCAGGTAGAACCACTTCTGCCGGGCGTACACATCGGCGTAATACGGAGTGTCGAAGGTGCTGTTCTCCGGGCGCAGCACCGCCCACTCCCACCGGGTCCCGGGCCACACCTCCCGGTCCGGGCGGCGGTCCGCGAACGACTGGGCAGCCGGCTGAGCGTGGCCCATCACCGCCGCGCGGGTCAGGATGCCGCGCATCCGCTCATCAGGGGCGAACGGGTGGCCCCGGGCGATGCCGAGTTCGGCCAGGTCGCCGTAGTGCGCCCGGAACTGGTCGAACGGCGGCTCGCTGCTGATCAGCTCGGCCAGGACCTCCCAGTAGGTCAGGTTGTCCTCCCACGGGACCGGGGTGAAGTCCTCATCGGCCTTCTGGGTCAGGTCCACCCACTGCGGTTCAGTACAGACGGAAAGCGTCTGGTCAACGTACATCCCACCACCCGCGCGGACCTTTCGGAGCGGTGTTGTCATTCGGTTCGTTCATCGGGATGCCTCACGTCAGTGGGTGCGTCGGCCTTTCTCGGGGCAGACGCGGTCTGTGTCTACCTCGACCGGGTCGAGCAGGTTATCGTCATCTGGCAGGACGAACTTGAAAGGACCGCTTTTGCCCGCGTAACTGCCGTGGTACTCGATTTCTTTGCTGTCGATCCGTAGCACCACCACTCGATCGCCCTTCTTGAAATTGTTCATCCTGCTCAGCTCCATAATCTGTAGATAATTAGGGGCGATAGCATCGTTATGCCGTCGTTGATAGGTGACAACCTGCGCGATCAATGCCAGGGAATCACCTACGGGCTGCTAGCCGTCCAATTTTCTCCGCGAGGTACGGCTGTCGCCCCGCTGATACACCAGCTAGCCTTCACCGCCTTTCTTGAAGTGTTAATCACCGGATCTTCTTTGAGCAGGGGATAACGGCCTGACATGGCGGGGACTTACGGCCCAGGGGAGCACGGCGATGGGCTACGGCACCAGCGTCACCCTGGAGCTGCCCTTCGCTGACGCCGTCGGCCGGTCCGCACCGCCCTGGCCGAGCAGGGATTCGGCGTTCTCACCGAGATCAACGCCGCCGCTATGCTGCAAGCCAGGCTCGGCGTGCAGACCGAGGACTATCGCATCCTGGCTGACTGAAGACCTGGACGGACCCAACTGAAGGTCGCCCAGATTGACCAGGGGAACCGCACGCAGTAGCAAGGAAAGATGGGAAAACGGCTAGTCGTCGTGCTCTACGTGCTCGCACTGGTAGCCATCGTGGTCGGCGTGGACGTCCTGTTCTTCAGGCACCGGCTCTGGGAGCGGCTGATAGTGAACGTCGGGATCGTCCTGGTGTTCGCGGCGTTCTACCTGCGGTTCCTGCGTGTACGCTCTGGCGGCTAACTCCCGCCACTCGGCGACTTCCCCACCGATATCCGCGCAGCGAACCTCCCGACTCAGAGACTGCCGCCGCGGCTGCCGAACCGGCTCTTCACATCCTCGAAGGAAATGCCATGCTGCATGGCCCATGCCTCGAGCCGAGTGACATCGACCGGATCGGGTAGAGCCTGCGACGCCTCGTCAGCAAGTTCAGGCCACCCCCCGTGGCGCAGCACGTCGACGACGAGTTGCCTGCTGTATTGTTCCGGCCTCATGGCTATCACCAACCCCTGCCTCGACCCGACGTCGCCGTAGGGCAGGTGTCAGGCCTGCGGCGGCCCTTAGGACGCCGCCGCTTCGCGCGAACTACCCTGGATCTGAGCCTAATCGGTCATCGCTCGTCGGTGAGCGTCGACACCCATATGTGCGGACCAGACGTGGGCCAGGCGTCAGGTTGCTCCCGATGTCCGCAGCTGAGTGCACAGCGGACCAACAGCCTCCGGAGCCGTGAGCCCGACCCGGGCACATCGGGGGCACATGAGCGCCGAAACTCGCATGAAGCGATCAGAACTGCC
>DAIOWL010001093.1:0-2580 GCA_036758545.1 Streptosporangiaceae bacterium
GGCCGGTGCCCCTCGGTGGTCACCGCGCCGCACTCCGGGCAGACCAGGTGGGCGAAGCAGGCCGCCTCGCCGCCGGTCTCCTCCGGCTCGCCGGACTGGCCGAGCAGCCGGGCCAGCACCGCGGCCTGGCTATGATCCAGATCCTTCGTCGCGGTGAGCAGCGTCAGCGCCCGCCCGGACGCGGCCAGGGCGCGGAGCCGGCCGAGCGCGGCCCGCTGCGAGGCGCCGGCCAGCTCACCGAGGTAGCGCTGCCGGAATTCGCCGAACTTGGCCGGGTCATGGCCGTACCAGGTGCGCAGCTCGGTGGACGGCGCGACGTCCTTGGCCCAGTCGTCCAGCCGGAGCGCGTCCTTGCGCAGGCCGCGCGGCCAGACCCGGTCGACGAGCACGCGGGCGCCGTCCGCGTCAGACGGTTCGTCGTAGACGCGGCGGAACCGGACATCGAGCGGCGGAACCGGTCTCACCTACCTGAGCAGATCTACCCATACGGTCTTACCCGCGTTCCCGAGCGACTCTACCCCCCACCGGCTGGCCAGCGCGTCCACCACCGCCAGGCCGTGCAGCGGGGCGGCGCGCAGCCCGGCGCCGTCCAGCGGGACCGTGTCGCGGACCGAGATGCGCAGCACGCCGCCGTGCACGGACAAGATGACCGTGAAGGCCGACCGCGCGTGCACGATGGCGTTGGCGGCGAGTTCGGTCACCACCAGGGCGACGTCGCCGGCCAGGTCACCGGCCCCCCAGGCGTTCAGCGTGGCCACGGCGAAGTGACGCGCCGCCGCCGGCGCCTCCCGGGAGAAGGCGAACGGCCGGGCGGTACCTGACCGGCTGCCGACGATCTCCCCGTGCAGGCGGCACACCTCGGCGAAGGCGACCATGTCACGGGTCACCGCGTCGGTCCGGTACCCGCAGAACAGGGAGAACGGGTGCTTGCCGCCCAGTTCCTCCCACATCGTCTCGAGCCGCACCGCGTCGCTGACCAGCCCGTCGTCCCAGAGCAGCGCGACCATCTCGCCGAAGGCGCGGACCGGCCGCCCGCCTGCCCCGGCCGCCGCGATCACGGTGCCGATCACCCGGTCGAAGGCGGCGCCGTCCATCTTGCCCGCGGCCATGAGCTCGCTCAGCGTCTGGGCGGCGTCCCGGGCCAGGTACGAACCGTCGTCTCGGGCGGCGGCCAGGTCCACGCCGGCCTGCCCCAGCCGGGTCTCGAACCCGCGCCGGTGCTCCGGGGTCGCGATGACGATCGCCACGCCTCCGCTGGCCAGCGCGCCCAGCAGGTAGCCGGTCACCCTTTCGGTCAGTTCCTCGTCGCGACCGTAGAACTGAACGACGTGACGGCCGACGTTCAGGTTTTCAGCCCCAACCACCGTTTCTCCATCTGGTCACCAGGTACTTTCTGCATTCAACCCGGGTACCTGCCCCGCAAATCGCGGGGCATGCGTGGATTTTCGGGTTGGGTGAGCGTGGTATATCAAATGACATCGGCCGCTATCAGGACCTGAGGAAGCTCGTGAAGCCCGCCCAGTTCAGCTACCATCGCGCCGGCGACGTCGCCGAGGCGCTCACGCTGCTGGAGCGGTATGACGGCGAGGCCAAGCTCCTGGCCGGGGGGCAGAGCCTGGTCGCGATGATGAACTTCCGGCTGGCCCGGCCGGCCGCCCTGATCGACATCACCAGGATCGGCGGGCTGAACTACCTGCGGGCCGGCCCGGACGGGCTGCGCATCGGCGCGCTGACCCCGCACCGGACGGTGGAGACCACCCGGGACCCGGCCGTGCTGGACGACTTCGGCGTGCTGCCGCGCTCGGCGCGCTGGATCGGCCACTACCCGATCCGGGTCCGGGGCACCTTCGGCGGCAGCATCGCGCACGCCGACGCGGCGTCCGAATGGTGCCTGCTCGCCGTGCTGCTCGACGCGCGCATCCTGCTGCGCGGCCCCGACGGTGAGCGGACCGTGCCGGCCACCGAGTTCTTCCTCGGCCTGTACGAGACCGCCGCCGACCCCGGCGAGATGATCACGGAGATCTGGTTCCCGCGGCCCGCCCGGCAAGCCGCGCTGACCGAGTTCGCGCAGCGCCAAGGCGACTTCGCGATCGTCGCCGCCGCGGTATCCGCGCAGGTCACCGACAATACCTGCGACGCGGTCCGCGTCGTGCTCGGCGGCGTCGGCACCCGCCCGCTGCTGCTGGACACCGATGAACTGACCGGGGCGCCGGCCGGCGCCGCGACCTGGCAGGCGGCGGGCGAACTGGCCGCCGCCGCGATCGACCCGCCGTCGGACGGGCACGCCAGCGGCGACTACCGCAAGAGGCTCGCCGCCACCCTGGTCACTCGCGCCCTCGCCGAGTCGACCATGGGGGCGACCGGGGCATGACCGGCGGCGCGGGCGCGCAGACGACGACGCTGAACGGGAACCGGGCGGCGCCGGAGGCGGCGCTCTCGCCGTCGGGACGCTGGGTGGGCGCCGCGCTGCCGCGCAAGGAAGACCGCCGGATGCTGACCGGCCGCGGCCGGTTCACCGGCGACTTCACCCGGCCGGGGATGCTGCACGCGGCGTTCGCGCGCAGCCCGTTCGCCGCGGCC
>DAIOWL010001094.1:0-2580 GCA_036758545.1 Streptosporangiaceae bacterium
ATCGTCCCGGGCCCGCGGCAGCCGGATGCCGACACCCAGCCCGCCGACCCCGGTCCCCAGCCTGCTGACCCCCGGCCCGCTGGCGCAGAGCCATCCGTCGGCAGCGGCTCCTGGCCCGGCGTCGCGCCCCCGGCCGGATGGTTCCTGCACCCCGCCCCGGCGCCGGCCCCCGACACCGGGTTCCTCCCTAGCGACACCGCCAGACCAGAGCCTCCCGTCGAGTCAGAACCCCCCGCCGAACCAGAACCCCCCGCCGAGCCAGAGCCGCGCGGCGCAGCCACGCCCGCCAGCCCCTGGCCGAACGCCGGCGCCATGCCCTCGCCCATCCGCGAGTCCGACGGATCCTGGTCTTCCCCGCTGACGCCGAAGCCAGCCCGTCGGCCCCTGGGTCCGACCCAGGCGCGCTACGGCCGCGCGGGCGGCCCTGGCTTCCAGCCCACCCGTTCCGACCAGGCAGGTCCCCAGGACGCGGAGGCCGAAGGGCCGGGTCTTTCCCCATGGCAGCGCTCTCACCAGCTCTGGACCGAGGCCGGTATCGAGTGGGAGCGGCGCCCGGGCCCGCAGCTGCCCTGGCGCCCGACCGCCTCGCGTTCGGCCGCACGGCCGGCGCGTGCACTCCAGGTCCCTCCGCCCCGGCCGCCCGCGCCACCGCAGCCGGAGCACACGCCGTGGCCGGAGCATGCGTCACCGTGGCCGGAGCAGACAACAGAGCAGACACCAGAGCAAACGTCAGACCAAGTGTCAGACCAGGCGTCCTGGCTGGGCGCATACGCCCCGATCGGCTGGGCCGGCCGTACGCCGGTCCCGCTCGGCGCACCGGTGTATTCCGAACCCGGCGTCGACGAGGACGACGGTTCCGCCGGGGATGACCGCTGGGGCGACGACCAGCCACCTATCCGCCAGCGCCCGCCCGGCCTGAGCCCCGAGAACGAGCCGGACGAGGCGTACCAAGCGTACGAGCCGGGAGAGGCGTACGAGACCTACGGGCCGGACGGGGCGTACGAGGCGTACGAGGACAGCGACACCCTGCTATTCGATCACCGCAGGTCCCGCTCCGGCCGGGACGGCTCCCGCCGGGACGGCTCCCGCCGGGACAGCTCCCGCGGAGACGGCCCCCGCGGGGTAGGCGCCGGCCGACGCAGCCGCCGCACCATGAGGATCGCGGTTCCCGTCATCGTGGTGGTAGCGGTGGCCGCGCTGGCCCTGGCCTTGCTGACCGGCCACGGCCCGAAGGTCGGCCCGGCAACGTCCGACCAGCACAAGACGCCGAACACCGCCGCGCCGCGGTTGCCGATGGGCGCGGTCACCTTCGACACCTATCCCGGGCAGCAGCAGCGCGGGGTCTTCCAGGTCATCAGCCGCATCGTCGCCGTCGGCAGCACGATGGTGACCACGGGCTCGCAGACCAGCGACGGCGTGGTCCGCCAGCAGTTCCTGGTCTCGGCCAACGCCGGAGCCAGCTGGCACCTCGCCCCGGTCCACTCACCTGGAGGCGGACAGGCCGCGCTGGGCCACCCGGCGACGCTGCTGGCCGGCGGACCCGGCGGCTGGGTGGCGACCGGCCCGCACGCCATCTGGACCAGCCCGAACGGCCTGACCTGGACGCTCGCGGCCACGCACGGGATCACCCCGCAGATGTCCGGCGACGCGGAATGGGTACTCAACAAGACAAGCACCGGCTACCTGGCCGCCGGCACCGGCAAGGGGTCTGGCCACGGGCACACCGGGGTGATCTGGACGTCGCGGGACGGCCTGACCTGGCAGCGGCACACCGCCGTGCAGCTGGGCCTGGCCGGACCCGGCGAGACCGTGCAGAACATCTCGTACGTCACCTCGCGTGGTAACGCCACGGTGATCTCCGGCGCGGTGGCCACACGAACAGGGGCCTACAGTGCCGCGTGGCTGAGCACCAACGGCGGGACCGCGTGGACCCGGCTGAAGATCCCGGCCGACCACGGAGCCGGGACCACGATCAGCGGCGTAGCCTCCGACGGCTCCGGGCTGATCGCGGTCAGGCCCGGCCGGACCCCTGCTGGTGCGCCGGACGGCATCGCCTACTTCTCGGCGGACGGGCGGACGTGGCGGTACGCGGCGACCATCGAGCCGGACCCGAACACGGGCGGGTGGACTCCCAGCGTGGTGAAGGGCAGCAGCTACGGCTTCGTCGTCACCGGAACCACCGCCGAAGGCCAGCTCGTGGCGCACACCAGCACCGGAACCGGCACGTCCTGGCTGCCCACGGGCCCGCTCGGCCGAGCGTCCGTGGCGTCCGTGTCCGGCGCGACCGTGGCGCCGGGTGGCACCGTCGTGGCGATCGGGGCCACCGCCGCCAGCAAGATCAGCCAGCAGCCGGTCTTCCTCGAGGCCGCCACCGACGGAACGGTCCGGTCGGTCTCGCTGGCCGGCATACCCGGGGCCACCATCCCCGAGATGAAGATCAACAGCACGGCCGTGGCGGGGGGCCTGCAGATCGCGGTCGGCAGCGCCAACGGCTACCCGGCGGTGTGGCGGCGCACCTCGGCCGGCGCCTGGACCCTGGTCTCCTCGCTCGGGCTGGTCGCGGCCGACCCCCACCTGCGC
>DAIOWL010001095.1:0-2578 GCA_036758545.1 Streptosporangiaceae bacterium
AGTGCCACGAGTCGGGCGCCCGGCAGTAGACCCTGAATCCCGGCCGGCAGCGCGAAGGACGGCTGAAATGGCAGTGCGGCCGATTTGTCAGGGGCCGGAATCCTCGCCGAGCTCCGCGTCAATGCGCAGCTTCGCCACCGCCCGTGACACCGTGCTTTTCACCGTGCCCAGGCTGATCCCGAGCGCCGCGGCGATTTCCGGTTCGGTCATGTCCTCGAAGTACCTGAGCATGACGGTGGTCCGCATCCGCTGCGGCAGCCGGTCGAGCGCCCGCCGGACGACTTCGGCCATATCGCTTTCCCGCGCGTGGTCGGCCACGGCCTGGTCCGGCAGTTCGTCGGTGGGGAACTCCTCGACCCGGCGGCGGCGCCACCACGATATATGGGTATTGACCATTGCCCGCCGGACATAGGCGTCGAGCGCGGCGTGATCGTTGATCTTGCCCCAGGCCAGGTAGGTCTTGGCCAGGGCCGCCTGCACGAGGTCTTCGGCGTCGGCCCGGTTCCCGGTCAGCATGGTGGCCATCCTCAGCAGTGCGGTTCCCCGGGTGAGGACGTAATCACTGAACGCGGCATCGTGGTCGCAGGCTCGCGATTCATCGTGATTGCCAGCGCAGCTCATGCCGACTACCTTACTTAAGGTGGTTCCATCGCTACGCTCCGTGCTGACGTGGCGGGAACCCTGAATCACGGCGGCCTGGCCTGGCTATCCGCCGGGGATGTATCTGTGTGTCCTCGGCGATGAAGGTGCCGGAATCACTTGACGTGACCGGCGGCACCAAGCAGGGTCATATTCAGGCCTATGCAATCCCACGAAGGGCAAGTGCGGCATTTGGCTGACATTTCCCGTTGGTGCGACGATGTCACGGACTCGGCTAGTCCGACACGATTCGCACGCAGATCGCTGCTGAAGGCAGCGGTCCTAGGCCGACGTGACGAATCGGACCTTTCGTTCATACTGACGGGAAATGGTGACGCCGGAGTCGCAGACAGGTCCCTGGTATACACGGTGACGGGGAGAGTTCTCGACGTCAGCCCGCACATTCTAATTCTGCATACCGACCGCGGCGAACAACGATTTCCGCTCGCCGCCTCGGCGGAAGCCTGGCGCGGCGGACCGGTTCCGCCGGCGTCCCTGAGGCAAGGCGATCACGCAATTGTCCGCCGGCGCCACCCGGGCGGACCGCTGCTCGACCGGATCTGGGCCGAGATCGGCCGGGTCACCGGGACGATCATCGAGCAGGACGGTCCGGCCAGCCTGCTGGTGGACGAGGGTCCGGCCAAGGGCCGGCGGATCGTCCTGATCCGCCCGGAGGCCGCCGGCCGGATCCAGGTCCGCTTCCCGCGGCTCGAACCCGGCTACCTGATCGACGTTATCGGCCTCAAGCACGACGGTTACCTGCAGGCCCTGATACCGGCGACGTCGCAGCCTCCGTACCGGGCCGGCCATCCCCCCGCCGCGCCGATGGTGAGCGGCCACGTGCCCGACCCGGTCAGCGGGACCGCGGTCTGGCACGAGTCCGGGGAAGAGCCGGAGAACCTGCTCGGCCTCGCCTACCCGGCCCTGGACCCCGAGACGAGCTGCGAGCACGCCGCCACCGCGCCGCCCTTCTGTCCCGGTGACCTGCACGACGTCGAGGAATACGCGGTGGACCCGCACGCCACGGCGTCCGGTTGCGTCCGGCTCCCCTACCTATCCGTAGGCAGCCTGATCAGGCTGCGGAACGACTGCGCGGAACAGGTCAGGGTCGTCCCGGTGACCAGTTGTGGGGCGACCGCCAGGCTGTTCTGCGACCGCTGCGTCACCTGCGGAACCTCCAGGAAGGGCCGGATCGCCGACCTCACCATGGCCGCATTCGTGGAACTCGGCGGCGCCCTCGAGGTCGGCTGCTTCAACGCCACGATGATGATCGGCGGCTGAGGCATGCTCACCGCCATCCGCGAAGTGCAGATCCCGCTGCTGGCCGCCATGCTGCTCGGCGCCTGCCTCGCCAAGGCGTGGCGGGCGCTGCGACCACATGCCCACCCGGCCCGTTCGGACCCTGCTGATCTGTTCCCGGCCCACCTGCGGCGGCCCACCATGGTCTTGGTGTTCGCGGCCGAGCTCGGCCTGGGCCTCGGGCTGATCGGCACGGCGGTGAAGTTCGGCCGCCACTGGCCCACCCTGCCCGCCACCGTGGTGCGGACCGGGACGGCGCTGTTCTTCCTCGTCGCGGTGGGCGCGCTGAACGAGATGCGGCAGCGGCGTCCCGACGCGGGCTGCGGCTGCTTCGGCGAGCTCAGCGGCACCCCTATCGGACTGCGCACCATCGCCCGTCCGGGCCTGCTGTGCGCGTCCGCCGTCGCCACCCTGGGCCTGCCGCCGCTGCGCATGCCGTCCTCGTCGGCCGAGGCCGAACTCTGGCTCGCGGTGCTGGCCTTCGAGCTGGCGCTGATCGCCTTCCTGTCGCCCGAGCTCAGCGAGATCATGGTCAGGCTCGGCTACTCCGAGCCCTGCGAACTGCGCCGGATGCCGGTCGGGCGAACCATGAGCGCCCTGCACGCGAGCTCGCAGTGGCGCCGGTACGCGGGCCAGGTCT
>DAIOWL010001096.1:0-2571 GCA_036758545.1 Streptosporangiaceae bacterium
GCGGTCATGCCCTGATCCCAGGGCAGGTCTTCCTCGAGCGCCGGGATGAATCCCGGGATGTCCTCATGGCTGCCGCTGCGCCAGCGCCAGGACGAGACCGGGGTGCTGGGCACCGTGCTGATCCTCGGCGCGACCGGCATGGCCGGCCTGCTCGCGGTGCAGAACGCGTACGCGCTCGGCGCGAGCCGGGTCATCGCGGCGGGCCGCAACCCCGGCGCGCTGGACCGCGCGGCCGGCTTCGGCGCCACCGCCGTCGCGCTGGGCGAGGACCGCGACGCGACCGCCGCGGCCTGGGCGAGGACGACGCGGACATCTCCTACGTCCAGATCGGGGCGGTGGCCGGGCCCGATGCGGCGGTGCCCTCCGCGCTGCTGCGCAGCCGCCACATCCGGATCTCGGGCAGCGGAGCCGGTTCGGCCTCGATCGCCGTCATCCGCGCCGAGATTCCGGTCTACCTGGGACTGATCGCCGACGGCCGGATAGACGTGCCGGTGCGCACCTTCCCGCTGCCCGCAATCGGTGACGCCTGGCTGGCCGCCGCCGGCAGCGGCAGTCGCGCCGTCGTCCTGCCCAACGCCAGTTAGGCGCGCCTGTTCCCGGAGCGCGTCGCCCAGCCTGGTCCGGTGCACCCGGTCGTTCCAGAATGCGACGTTGGTTACGTAATCGGCGGCGGATCCTGAGATGGTCTCATCTTCGGGCAAAGGAGCTGCCTCATGGCCGGAACGATGCGCGCGTTCGTCATCAAGAAGGTAGGAGAGACCGGGGTGGTCGAGAAGCCCATCCCCGAACCCGGGCCTGAGGAAGCGATCGTCAGGACGACGGCGGCGCTGATCTGCACGTCCGACGTTCACACCGTCAAGGGCGCACTCCCGGTCCCTGACGGCCGGACGCTCGGCCACGAGTCCGTGGGCGTCATCCACAAGCTCGGATCAGCGGTCTCCGGTTTCGAAGAGGGGCAGCGCGTCGCGGTGTGCGCGGTGACTCCCTGCTATCGCTGCAGTTTCTGCCAGCGCGGCTTCACCAGCCAGTGCGGCGGGGCGCTCGGCGGATACAAGTACACGGTCCAGATGGACGGCAACATGGCCGAGTACTTCGTCGTCCCGGCGGCGCAGGCCAACCTGACGCCGATCCCGGACGATCTCACCGATGCCCAGGCCGTCTACACCTGCGACATGCTCACCACCGGTTTCATGGGCGCCGAGCACGCCTACCTGAAGTTCGGCGAAACCATCGCGGTCTTCGCCCAGGGCCCGGTCGGGCTGTGCGCCACTATGGGTGCGAACCTGATGGGCGCCGGCCGCATCATCGCGGTCGAGTCCCGGCCGGAGCGCCAGGCGCTGGCCAAGCGGTTCGGCGCGGACGAGATCGTGGACTTCACCAACGGCGACCCGGTCGAGCAGATCATGGACCTGACCGGTGGCGAGGGCGTCGACGCCGCGGTCGAGGCGTTCGGCTTCCCGCAGACCTTCGAGGCGTGCCTGCGGGTGACGAAGGCGGGCGGCCGGGTATCGAACATCGGTTACCACGGCGAGAACCCGGCGCCGCTGCAGTTGCCGCTGGACGCGTTCGGCCTCGGCATGAACGATAAGTCGATCCACACCGGACTATGCCCGGGAGGCAACGAGCGGATGAACCGGCTGTTCCGTCTCATGCTCTCCGGCCGGATAGACCCGACGCCCATGACGACGCATACCTTCCGGTTCGACGACGTCCCTCAGGCGTTCGCCATGATGACGACGAAGGACGACGGGATCATCAAGCCCCTGATAACTTTCGCCTGATCAGCTCTTGCGGCCGACGCCGCCCCACATGGCGGTCGGCGCGCTGTTGAGATCGAGTGCCGAGTCAGCGCGCCAGTCCTGGATGGCCACGACGCCCGGGTCGAGCAGGGCGAGTCCGGCGAAGAACCGGGACACCTGCTCGCGGGTCCGGAAGGTCACCTTCTGACCCATCGACTTGGTCAGCGATTCTTCCGCTTTTGTCGCTATATCGACCTGATCGCGGGCCGGGTGGGTGACGGCCAGGAAGCTACCCGGGGGAACGGCATCCATCAGATCGGCGACGAGCTGATACGGGCCGTCAGCGTCGGGGACGCAGTGCAGCACCGCGATCAGCATCACGGCGGTGGGCTGGCTCAGGTCCAGGAGTTCGGTCGCCTCGGCCAGGATCTTCGCGGTGTCGCGCGCATCGGCGTCGATGTAGGCGGTGGGGGCGGTGGTGCTGGTCAGCAGGGCCCGTGCGTGGCTGAGCACGATCGGGTCGTTGTCCACGTAGACGACCCGCGCGTCCGGTGCTACGGCCTGGGCGACCTCGTGGGTGTTGTTCGCGGTCGGGATGCCGGTCCCGATGTCGAGGAACTGGCGGATGCCCGCCTCGGCCATATACCGGACCGCGCGGCCGAGGAAGCGCCGGTTGGCCCGCACCCCGGGCACGATGGTAGGCGTGGCCGCCATCGCCCGTTCGGCGGCCTCCCGGTCCGCGGTGAAGTTGTCCTTGCCGCCGAGCCAGTAGTCGTAGATGCGGGCGATGTGCGGCACGCTGGTATCGAAGTCGGGCACGGGCCGAGCTTAG
>DAIOWL010001097.1:0-2570 GCA_036758545.1 Streptosporangiaceae bacterium
CTCACCCCCGGCGCATCCCCCCACCGGCCACCGGGCCGCCGCCCCGGCCCTTTGACCGGGCGGCGGTCCCGCACCACAGCGATCAGCACCGGGCACCGCCCGGGCGGACTGGGAAAGGAGAACGGACAAGGAACCATCTAGCCGAACCTCATGGCCTCCGATACACGGCGGGGCTCCCCGGTGTGAGCCCCGCCGTGCTGGCGTCGTGCCCGGCCTGGTACCGGCTGCCGGGGGCTGACTCGCGGCCGCCGCTCGGCCGGTTCGGGCACCGGGAACTGCCCGGCCAGGCCAAGGCGTACAAGGCCACCGAGACCGGCAACCCGCGCCGGATCCAGGGCAGCGCCAGCCACCCGGTCAGGCAGACGAAGATCAGGTACAGCATCCGTATGCTCGGGCCTGCGATCCTGCCAGCTCAGCGACCACCACGACAGCAATTCTCCCAGGTCAACCGGTTATGCTTCGTTTGGAACCCGGCCGACATCTCCCCCGAAATGAGGGCAGATTACCTGTCTCTCCGACGTCGAAAATTCTGTGGTGGCTGGGGTAGACATTGAGAGGCTGCGTGGGTATAGTTCCTCGCGTAGCCCAGAGAGACAGTAGGGCCTGGCAGAGATGAACTGCCGGGCGGCAGCGAAGTCGGTGAGCAGTACCCCGGTGATGGCGTCGGCTGCGGACGCGCGCACCGGGAAGTCCGGCAGCGTGGTCCTGAGCCAGAGCAGAAGCAGGACGGGCGACGGGGCTGGCTGCCTGAGAGCGGCGCTATCGAAGGCCGCCGTGTAGTACGCAGTACCGCTTGGTAAGTGGCTGATCTCAGAGGGAAGAACGGAGGAGCCAGGCACCGTCAGGATCGCCCGGGCGGGAGTCTTGAGCCCGGGTACCGCAGGACATCCGATAGCGAGGTGGTCTCCGGTCAAGCAACCGCGATCCCCGCACCCCCGGCAGAGTTACGGCCGGGTCTGCGGAAACAGAAGGCCGACCCAGTACCAGGGTCGGCCGATGGTGTAGCAAGTTCCTTCGGGGCCCTGGTGCCGTACGGCACCAGGGCCCCTCCACGCGTTCCGCAGAGAGGTGCGATGACAGCAGGCGATCCTTACGGCCGCCTCGACGACGACGACTACCCCGCCTACACGATGGGCCGGGCCGCCGAGATGCTCGGCACCACCCAGGGCTTCCTCCGCGCCATCGGCGAAGCCCGCCTGATCACCCCGCTCCGCTCCGAGGGCGGCCACCGCCGCTACTCCCGCTACCAGCTGCGCATCGCGGCCCGAGCCCGAGAACTTGTCGACCACGGCACCCCCATCGAGGCCGCCTGCCGCATCGTCATCCTCGAAGACCAGCTCGAAGAGGCTCAGCGCAGCAACGCCGAATACCGCCGCGCCGCCGAATCAGTCGACCCGACGAACGCAGCCTGAGACAGGCGCGGAAGGGTACGGGTGCTGGCCCCGTACCCTTCCCACCACCACCTCGGCCCGACGCGAATGCCGCGCCACACGGCTCAGCCGCTACTTCACGCGACAGGACCAGCACCGGTACTGCACGGGTCAAGGCGAGGAAGATCACCTTCAGCCCGCAAGCGGAAGATCATCCCACCTCCGGTCGACCCGGCCGGCACCGAGCGCCTGACCAAGCGACTGCATTCCGCAGGGCATCTGCCCAGGTTGTCCCGCTCGAAAATACGGTTCGGTAGGTGACCCGCGGGTCCTCCGGGCGTCAGGCGGCATACGTGTATTCGTTGATCGGGCCGCCCAGGACGTGTTTTCGGCGGATCTGTCGTGCGTCGATGTCGGTCACGGTGGCGCGGAGAGCGTTACCTTCATCGGCGGGGACGCGCTGGGCGATGCCTGATGCGGACGGGCGGTGTTGTAGTGCGCTTGGTATTCGGTCAGGACCGTGTGCAGATGCCGGCAGCCGAGGATCAGCATCCGGTCCAGTATCTCTCGGCGCAGGGTGCCGACGAGGCGCTCGCAGGTCGCGTTCGCGCGTGGGCTGCGGGGCGGGATCTTCACGGCCTGGATACCGGCATCGGCCAGGACGGCGTCAAACGACGCGCTGAACTGACCGGCCCTATCACGGACCAGGAACCGGAAGCCGACGGTGCGATCACCTAGATTCATCAGCAGGTTGCGGATCTGCTGCACGGTCCACGGACCGTCCGGGTTCGCAGTGATCCCGAGGATGTGCACGTAACGGCTGCCTACCTCCATGACGAACAGGCAGTACAGCCGCTGCAGGGTCACCGCGCAGTCGACGTGGAAGAAGTCCGTGGCGAGCATCGTCGATGCCTGGGTGTGCAGGAACTTCCGCCACGTCATGTCGGAGCGCCGCTCTGGTGCCGGGGGAATCTTCAGCGCCTTGAGGACCCTGCGGATCGTGGACGCACCAACCCGGTGGCCGAGCTTGAGCAGCTCGCCTTGGATCCTCTTGTATCCCCAGCCGTTGTTTTCGGTGGCGAGTTGCTCGATGAGGGCGGCGATCTCGGCGCTGGCCGGCGACCGTCCTGTCCGGTTGGGGCAGATCCACTTGCGGGTGACCAGGCGGCGGTGCCAGCGCAGGACGGTGCCGGGGGTGAC
>DAIOWL010001098.1:0-2561 GCA_036758545.1 Streptosporangiaceae bacterium
TGCGGGACAAGCCGAGCGTCTACGAGGTGGCGCGGCTCGCGGGGGTGTCGACGGCCACGGTGTCCCGGGTGCTGGCGGGGTACGAGCGCGTGCTCCCCCGGACCAGGGACAAGGTGCTCACCGCGGTCACCGAGCTCGGCTACGTGCCGAGCGGGGCGGCCCGGGACCTGGCCGCGCGGCGCACCGGCGTGCTCGGGCTGTGCTTCCCCGACCTGGACACCGAAGACGGCGACGCCGCCTACTGGTACGACGAGGTGATCCGGGGCATGGAGCGGGCCGCCCGGCGCAGCGGCTACGCGGTGCTCATCGCGGCCAGCCACCACCGGGACGACAGCGGCCTGGTGCTGAGCATCGCGGGCCGGTGCGACGGGCTCGTGGTGCTGGCCCGTACCGCGCCGCAGGCCATGATCGACCACGTCGCGACGCGCATCCCGGTCGTGCTGCTGGCCACCGAGGAGGGCGGGGGCGGGCCGGACCGGGCCATCGACCACCTGGCCGTGGCCAACGAGACCGGGGCGTACCAGGTGACGGCGCATCTGGCCGACGGGCACGGCTACACCAGCATCTGCTTCATCGCCGGACCGTCCGACTCACCGGACTCGGCCCGCAGGCTAGACGGGTTCCGGCGGGCCACCGCCAGGCTGCCGGAGGCACCCGTCTACCACGGCGACTTCACCACCGCGGGCGGCCGGCGGGTCGCCGAGCGGATCATCGCCGCCGGGCGAGTGCCGCGCGCGCTGGTCTGCGCCAACGACCAGACCGCGATCGGGGTCATGGCGGCGCTGCAGCAAGCCGACCTGAGCGTCCCCGGTGAGGTGGCAGTGACCGGGTTCGACGGCATCACGCTCGGCCGTCACCTGCATCCCAGCCTCACCACCGTGGTCCAGCCGATGGCGGCGCTCGGCGATACCGCGGTGGCGATGCTCACCGACCGTGTTGGCGGCCCCGCCCCGCCCCGGCTCGCGCTGCCCCGGCGGACCGTGGAGCTACCCGTCCGGCTCGAGCTCAGGGGCAGCTGCGGCTGTCCTCAGTAGATGGCCTCAGGTAGCTGGCCGCAATAGGTAAATCCAGGGGGGCCCGACAAGGAGGCAACCGATGAGCAGAGCCCGGAGATACTGGTGGGCCGTCGTCCTGGTGGTCGTGGTCGCGCTGCTGGCCCAGGGCACCGCCCGCGCCGCCGGGAACCCCGTCAGCCCGTACGGCGGGCTGTCGTCGGCGCAGCGGGCAAGCCTGCTCGCCATAGCGCGGGACACCTGGAAGTTCTACGGCGCGGACGTCGACCAGGCGACCGGCCTGCCGATGGACAACATCACGTTCGCCGGGGGTGCGGCCAGCCCGACCTCGTTCGGCCGCTATACCTCGGCGGCCAACATCGGGGTCTACTTGTGGGCCGTGGTCGCCGCGCGGGACCTCGGCCTGGTCAGCGGGCCGCAGGCCCGGGCCAGGATCCAGGCCACCCTCACCGAGGTGTCGCACCTGAAGCGGGACAACGGCTTCCTGTACCAGTGGTACGACACCACCAACGGCAACGTGCTGACCAACCCTGGCCAGGGTGACTGCACCGAGACCACGCCGGCCTTTGACAACTGCTTCTTCATCTCGAACGTGGACAACGGCTGGTACGCCTCGGGGCTGATCGTGGTCCGGCAGGCCATGCCCGAACTCAGCCACCTGGTGAACAGCCTGATCGCGCCGATGAACTTCGGGCTGTTCTACGACGCCCGGGCCGAGACGCACTGCAACGTCAACCCGGCCATCACCGGGAACCAGCCGACCGGCCAGATGTTCGGCGGGTACTACGTCGGGCTGCCGCCGGATCAGGGCGACAACTGGACGCACTACTACCACAACGGCGCGCTGTACAGCGACCCGCGGATCTCCGCCTACATCGGCATGGGCCTGCACCAGATGCCGGGCAACGTGTGGTGGCGCAGCTGGCGGGAACTGCCGCCGCCGGCCCCGTTCGCCGACTGCCAGTCCACCGACCCCGACTTCTCGTGGCAGGGTCAGTGGCCGATGGCCGGCTCCTGGCAGACCTACACCGACCCGCAGTCCCGGCAGAAGTTCCCGGTGTGGGAGGGGCACTACACCTATCCGGGTTCAGACCTGACGTTCATCCCGACCTACTCGGGCGGGATGTTCGAGGGCCTGATGCCGAACGAGATCGTGCCGGAGACCAGCTGGGGCACGCGCAGCTTCGGGCTCGCCGACGCCCGCACCGCCCAGGTGCAGATCAAGTACGCGACCCAGCAGCTGCACTACCCGGTCTGGGGCATGTCCCCGTCCAGCACGCCGGACGACTCTGGCGGCTACGGCGGGTACGGGGTCGAGGGCCTGGCCTTCCCGTACTTCGGCACCGGCGCGGACGCGAGCCACCCCAACCAGGGGCTGTCCCAGTGCCACGGCTGCGCCACCGAGGACGTGGTCACGCCGCACGCCTCCTTCCTCGCGCTCGACGTCGCGCCGCAGCAGGCCTTCGCCAACATCACCGCGCTGCGCAGCCGCTACCCGGGCGTGTACGGGGCGGACGGCTTCTTCGACGCGGTCAACCCCACGACCGG
>DAIOWL010001099.1:0-2559 GCA_036758545.1 Streptosporangiaceae bacterium
CCGGCGCCGCGGCCGGGACGGTATTCGCCGTCGTGGCCTCCGCGTCCGGCGGCGGCGCACCCAGGCCGGACACCAGCCCGTCCAGCGCCACACCCGCGCTCGAGCTGACCGCCTCGCAGAAGGTCCTGTACAACCTCAGCTCGGCGGCGGCCGGCACGGCGCGCCCCAGGGGCCGCTACGTCGTCATGGCCGAGAAGCAGGACAACTACGCCAGGACCAGCGTGCTGGACAGCCGCACCGGTGACGTCTGGACCTACCAGCGCGGCGCCGGGGTGCCCAGCGAACTGCCGGTCGCCCGGCACGACTCGCCCACCGCGGTCCAGTTCGACGCCATGCCGACCGGCACCGCAAGCCTGCGCGCGCTGCTGCTCGAGCAGGCGAAGGAGCAGCAGGCCCAGGCGATCGCCGAGCAACAGCGGGAACTCGCGAAGGCGGGCAAGAAGGCCGTCGTCCGCCAGCCGCGCCTGACCGACGACGACTGGGTCTTCGAGCAGGCCACCACGATGCTGTGGAACCCGCTGGTCGGTCCCGGCCTGCGCGCCGCCCTGTACAAGGTGCTCGCGGACACACCGGGGGTGCGGGTGAACAGCCACACGACGGACGACCTCGGCCGGGCGGCCGTGGAGATCAGCCGGGCCGCCACCGCGACCGGCATCGAGGACCAGACCTTCGAGAACCCGAAGACGGGCGCTGTGCTCGAGACGGCCTTCGTCGACCCCGACGGCACCAAGGGCACCGACTTGTACCTGTCGGTTTCCAGCCGCGACACCGTGCCGCCAAACCCGTACCGCCGCTGAACGCGCCGCGCCGGCCCTGACAGAATCGATGCAATGCGGTACATCGTCATCGGGGCCGGCGCGATCGGCGGCACCATCGGCGGCAAGCTGGCCGTCGCCGGCCACGAGGTCGTCCTGGTCGCCCGCGGCGCCCACCTCGACGCCCTCCGCGCCAAGGGCCTGACCCTGGCCACCCCGGACGGCACGTCCACGCTGGACATCCCCGCCGTGGCCAGTCCGGCCGAGCTCGGCCTCCGCGAGGACGACGTCCTCCTGCTGGCGACCAAGACCCAGGACGCCGAGCCCCTGCTCACCGACTGGGCCTGGCAGCCCGTGCGCAACAGCACCGGGAGCGCGGCGGACACGCTCCCCGTCGTGTGCGCGCAGAACGGGGTGGCCAGCGAGCGGATCGCGCTGCGCCGCTTCCGCCACGTATACGGGATGTGCGTCTGGATGCCGGCCACGCACCTGGAGCCGGGTGTGGTCGAGGCCAGCGGCGCCCCGAAGACCGGGCTGCTGCACCTCGGCCGGTACCCGTCCGGCACCGGCGCGACCGCGGACCAGATCGGCGCCGACCTGGCGGGCAGCGGCTTCCTGGCCCCGGTCGTCGCGGACGTCATGCGGTGGAAGTACGGCAAGCTGCTGGCCAACCTGAGCAACGCGACCGAGGCGGTGTGCGGTCACGACGCCTGGCTGCACGCGACCGACCTGCGCCGCCGGGTCACCGCGGAGGGGCGTGCCGTGCTCGACGCGGCCGGCATCCCCTACGCCAGCAACAAGGAAAGCGCCGAGCTCCGCGCCGATCACGTACAGATCCTCCCGGTCAACGGGGCCGAACGGACCGGCGGCTCGTCCTGGCAGAGCCTGACCCGCGGCACCGGGTCGATCGAGGCCGACTTCCTCAACGGGGAGATCGTCCTGATGGCCCGCGAGCGCGGCATACCGGTTCCGGTCAACGAGGTGCTGCAGCGGCTGGCCAACCAGGCGGCGAGGGACCGCCGCCCGCCCGGGAGCGCCACGCCGGACGAGATCCTGACCCTGGCGGCGCTCCCGGCCGACGCGGGGTAGCTCAGAACCCGGCCGGCTCCCTGACCAGCACGATGTGGATGCGGCCGGGGAGCTCCTGGTGGATTTCCATGATCTTGCCCACGTAGCTGTGCTGCCCGTAGGCGGCGACCGCGCGGGCGTCCTCGAGCACCAGGCTGTGCTGGTAGATCCGCTCCCGCGCCGCCTCCAGGGTGGGCACGAGCTTCTGCGCGCCGACCACGAAGATGACGTTGGCCGCGCCCCAGGCGTACGAGGCGAGCTGGCTGCCCGAGGCCGAGGCGATGACGAGCGTGCCGTCGCCGGTGATCGCGTGCACGCTGCCCAGGGCGTAGTCGGGCTGGCCGCCGATCTCCTTCATCTCCTGCAGTTGGGTGGCGAAGTCCAGCTTGGCCATCTTGTTGCGGGCCGAATCGTAGGATCCGCCGCCGTTGATCGCATCGTCGATCCCGGCCTGCGTCAGCGTCATCGACGTGTTGGTCATCACCGACGCGCCGTGCGGGATGCGGGCCAGCACCGCCTGGCGCGCGGCGTCGAGGTCGTCGACGACTTCGACACTGAACCCGTGCTCCTCGAGCGCGACGACGGTCGCGGCGAGCGCGTGCTCGTCGGGCAGCGCGGTGAAGCGGTCGGATGTTTCGGTCAGGCTCACGGTGGATCCTTCCTCGGTAGTCTCTCCAGCGGCCTAAACGGACTTTACCCCGTTTAGTATTCCGGCCGTAGAGTGAATCCCGTGGAC
>DAIOWL010001100.1:0-2558 GCA_036758545.1 Streptosporangiaceae bacterium
GCTAGATTAGTGCGGCAGGCTGGAAAGCGTTGTTATCGTCGACGTCCCCGCCGTCGGTGAGCCGCTAGCTGAGGCACACGACGGCAGGTAGGTGCTTGCGCCGGGCAGCCACGCGGAGATCGTCACATTTCCCGAATCACCCGGCGCGCTCACCCGGAGGCGCTTATATGGCGCAGGACAGTGGGTGCTGCTTCCGGCTGGCTTATCGTCGGCTGCCACAATCGCGTAGGCGGAATGTCCGGGCTGAAGAGCTACCACCGGTGGCGGGGCACTGTAGTGCCAGGCGCCGAACATGCTCGATTGCAAGTGCCGCAGCTGCGTTGCCTGTCCCTTAGCCGTCAGCCCGGTCACGGCAGGCCAGCCGGTCATGCGACATGGGGTACCGCTGTTGTTGGTGAACTTCAGGTAGCCGCCGGCTTGGCCCGCCAGAGCGCTGGTGTTGGTGAGGCTGATTTTCAGCTGACTTGTGACACAGGCGCCGGTGTCGGCGGCTGACGCCGAACTCGGCGAGGCTGTGTTATCGGCCGGCGAGGTTGTGTTATCGGCCGGCGATGTTGCGGACGATGACGATGCCGCACCGGGCGCGGCCTGGCTAGCGCATGCGGTTATGCCCAGCCCGCACGCCGCCACGGCCAAGAAGGCAAAGGTCACTGAGCGATCACGGACTACGTGAAACCTCATATCGTCTCTCTCCATTTGTCCGAGGCTTACCAGCCTGCCGCGGTGGGCGCTAGGCGCTCCGGTGATCGCGGATCATCCCTGCCCCCGGTTCCGCGAGGTACGTCAGGCAGGACATCGGCTACGGTGATGGTCCGGGTCGGCCAGCTCGCTCCCGATGTCGGGACGTCCCGCAGCGACACGTGCACGGCAAGCCGTGCGCCGGGCGACGCCCGGTTGACCTGGAACACCGCGGCCAGGTTGCCCTGGCCGGGCGGCACAGTAAACCAGAATTCATCCGTGCATCCCGTCCGGCGGTACCGGGCAATAGGCCCGAACGGTCCGGCCGAGTCGGCCATCGCCACGAAACTCGAGTGGCTGGCGAGCGCGCGAAGCGTGGTTTGCGTTTTACGCCACAGCGGCCTGCGGCAAACAGGAGTACGTACGGGCACGGGCATACTCAGCAGCACCAGGACAGCAGTCCCGACCACAAACCCGGGGCCGAACCAGTACTGACGAGGCGCGTGCGCTGCCCCCACTGAGACCACCGTGTACGCGACGCCGACTCCGAACATTATTCCGCTGCGAGCTATTGCCCGCCAGGTCAGCGCTTCGGCCCCGGTTTCGGTCGCTGCGCGCCACCTAATGCACCCGCAGCTGCCCGGAACGTGCGCGAACACCACGTATGCGAGCACAGCACAGAACACCGCCCCGAGGGCGGCCAGGCCGACCCCGCCCAGCACCGGGTACGCTCCGCTGCACACTAGCGCGCCCACCAGGCACTCCGTGCCCCCGGCGACCAGGCCGAACAGCCTCCACTGCCGCTGCGGAAGCCGCAGCGCCCGCCTGATGGCGGTCACGTCGTCGAATCCACGTATGCCGCGGTACAGCTTGCTCGCCCCGGCCACGATGAGAACCGCGCCGCAGCTGGCGGCACACCCCGCAATGGCCGACCCTATAACCTGACTAATTCCGATCACCCAGCTGCTTTCTATGGTCGATACCTAAGTCGGAAGCAAAATCTGGCTGTTATGAATCCAGGGCCGCCGAGATCGAGGTCGACATTGGCCGACAAGTTGCACACGCCCTGCTCGCCGAATTGCCAGAGGCGAGTGCCTATCGTCGCGCAATGGGCTGCGTTCCAGCGGGGCGGTCTACTCACCGTACCGCATGGTTCGGGTGTACTCGACCATATGGCGGCGGGCCTATTGACTCCTCGCGCCTTGGAGACGGTCGTGCAATTGGGGTACGGCGAATGCGGGGCACAGTAAAGGCACGGAAACAGCGGGTAGGTGCCCAAGCCGGCAAAATCATAATTTGCCAGGTAACTTGCCCACGCATTCCAGTAACTCGAGCTGAGCGAGGTCGAATATTCCTGGTCGAGCCAGCAGTAGAGCTGGTTGTTAGCTGGGAGCAGGAGCGGGCGGACGGAGTGGTAGGCGGTGAGCAGGGCCGCCGCGAACGCCTGCGCATCAGCATGGCCTTCGGCCGCGGACCCGCTCAGGCGGGACTGCCTGGGCGCGGAAATGACGCCAATGTAGGGGCCGCCGCTATCCCAGGCGCCCCGGCTTTCCGCGACAGCGTCCTCATGGAACAGGTCGGCGGCCGGCGACGGAGTGAAATAGCGAATCCAGTAGTTCGGGTGCGTGCCGAATTCGCGATGCGCCGAGACGTAGGTGTTTTGTATCCGGCCCGCAGTGTCGTATCCGGTCATTACTGCCATTCCTCCGTCAAGGGCCTGGTAACTGCCTGCTGCCGCACTAATAGATAGCCGACACGTGAAGGTTCGTTTCAGCCGTTCCGAGTGGGCTGAGGTCAGCAGAGAAGAACGCGAGCCGCGGGTTTTCGGGTCGCACTGCGAGCAAGGCCCCGCTGGGCAGCTGGTAAAGACCGTGATACTG
>DAIOWL010001101.1:0-2556 GCA_036758545.1 Streptosporangiaceae bacterium
GCCGCATGACCAGGGCCATCCGAGTAGCCGCGATCCGCGATGACGGCGCCCCCGCGGCGAGGAGCCACTCGTGACGCGAGGGAGGTGATTTCATCAGCAACCCTAGGTCAGCCCCAGCGCACCCCGAGGGACAGCTCGGCCGACAAGTTCGCCTGCACCGACGCCACGGCCCGGAACGCCTCCCGCAGGTAGGAGCGGGCCAGCGGGTTCAGCGCCTTCGGGTCGATGAAGTCGTCAGGGACCGAGCCGCGCCGCAGCTGCTCGACCTGGTGGTCGAGGCGGAGCGAGAAGATGAAGCCGAACGCCTCCGTCAGCGTCTGCGCTTCCGCGCTGTCCATGGTCCCGGCCGCCTCGGCCGCCCGCAGCCGCTCCCGCGTCGAGGCACTCGCCGTTCCAGCCGCCATCCCGGCCCACCGGGCCAGGTCGACGATCGGGATCATCCCTCCGTGCTTGAGGTCGAGCTGCCCGCGCCGCTCGCCCGAGTGCTCGACCACGAAATCGCGCAGGAAACCGGTGGGCGGCCGGAACGACAGCGCGAACCGGGCCAGCAGCCGCAGCAGCTCCGGAGTCGGCTGCCCCTCCCACAGGCCGCCAGCCGTCTCACCGCCGGAGCTCCACACCGGGCGGCTGTCGGCGAGCACCGAGGTCAGGATCAGCGCCTTGTCCTGGGTCGGGTCCTCGGACAGGCTCCGCGCCGCCCGCCGCCAGGAGGCAAGGGACCGCGCGAAGATCGGGTTGGCCGCGCTGGCCCCGTGTTCGTCCGGGGAGATTCCGCAGGCCCGCAGGCCCTCGTCCACCGCCCGGGTTACCCGGCCGAAGTAGCCGGCCGCATCGCCCGGCACGGTACCGTCCCAGGCCAGCGCGCTGTCCACGTCGGAGGACGGCGCCGCCTCCCGCCGCGCCAGGCTGCCCAGCGCGAACCAGGTGAACGGCACGGGCGGCGGCCCGGCGTCCCGGACAGCCAGCTCGACCAGCCGCCGGGTCAGCGCGTCCAGGACGACCGAACGGACCGCGGTTACCTGCTCGGCCGTCACCCGCGCGTCGTGCAGCGCGATGATCACCGGGTTCAGCCCGGCCGCGGCGGTGGCCAGCTCGGCCGGGCTCTCGGCCAGCGCGATCGCGCGCCGCAGCAGGAGCGGCTTGCGCCCCTCGGCGGCGACCAGGTCGCCGTCGTCGACCACGCCCAGCACCCGCCCGGCCGCCGACAGCACCGGGATGTGGTGCACGTTCCGCTCGAGCATGTCGAGCAGGACGTCGCCGCCCAGCCGGTCGGCGGTGACGGTGAAGGCGGGCGCGGTCATGATGGACGACACCGGCGCGTCCGGGCTGAGGCCCGGGACGATCACCCGTCTGCGCAGGTCACGGTCGGTCACGATACCGAACGAGCCGGGCAGGGGCACGAGCACCGAGCTCGCGCCCTCCTCGGTCATCCGCCTGGCCGCCTCCCGGATCGGCTCGGTGCCCTGGCACATCAGCGGCGGCGTCCTGATCAGCGTGGCCACCCGGACCTGGTCATCCGGGGGAGCCGTGGCCGGGACCGTCCGGTTGACGATCGACCGGGCCACGAACCGGAGCACGTCCGGGCGGGCCAGCAGCGGGCGGATGACATCCGCCGGGATGCGGTAGCAGACCGTGTCCTCGGCGGCCCGGGCCTCGAAACCGGTCGGCAGGCCGGAGATCATCGACGCGTGCCCGAACAGCTCGCCCGGGCCGAGCAGGTCCAGGACCCGCCCGTCGTGGATGACTTCGACCGAGCCGCTGCGCACCACCCAGACGGACTCGACCGGCCCGGCGCCCTGCGCGAAGATCGCCTTTCCCCGCGGGGTGACCTCGGTCTCGGTCACCGCGGCGAGGCGCGCCAGCTCATCCGCGTCCACCGCGTCGAACGGCGGATGGGACCCGAGGAATCCCGCGATGTCCTCCACGTGCCGGCGGCCTTGTGTCAGGCGGGTTCGTCGGCGACCGTGACCGCCAAGGCACGGTGCTCGTCCAGCACCGCGGCCGGGCGGCCGCGGAGCCTGACCAGGTAGTAAATGATGCCGACGCCGCCGAGCAAGCCGGTGAAGGTGAACGCGCCCCACTGGAAGTACCAGTGGTCGGCGCCGTAGACGGCCGGCCGCGGCCAGGCCAGGTTGACCATGACGAGGATCTGGAAGGCGACCGCCAGCACGTTCACCACCAGGCCCCAGCGGCCCATGTTGAAGTACGGGCCGTGCTCGGGTGTCGGCCACTTCCCGCGCAGCCGGGCGATTAGCAGCGGCCCGGTGACGCACAGGTAGGCGATGTAGAACATGATGATCGCGACCGAGATGAGCACGAAGAACGCGCGCTGGTTGCTGACGTTCAGCACTAGCAGCAGGATCGTGATCACGCCGATGACGAGCGAGGGGACCAGCGGCGTCTTGGACTTGCCGTGCACCCTGGCTATGGCTGAGGCGAACGGCAGCCGGTTGTCCCGGCCCATCGTGAAGATCATCCGGATGCCGCCGGCGTGCACGGCCAGGCTGCACACGGTGATCGCGATCAGCGAGTCGATCAGGAACAGGTTGCCGATCG
>DAIOWL010001102.1:0-2554 GCA_036758545.1 Streptosporangiaceae bacterium
GACATGCGTGTCGGTGACCATGGCGAACCGCAGGCTCATCGCTCGCCACGCTACCTGGACTGCTCGTTACCGGGTCGGGCGGGATCGCGTGGTCTTTCACCAAGAGATCACCTGCACGCAAGCGCGCACGGGCACCATCGTGCCGGCCGCGCGGGGCCGCTGCGAACCACAGCAGTGTCACATCGCCGTGGTCAGAACCACAGCAGAGCCACATCGCCGTGGTTCGAGAGTGCGGGCCGCCGGTGCCCCTGTGACGAGAGTGCCGGCTGGGGTCGGAGAACGAGCGCTATACGCCATCCCTTCCCGCTGGTGGCCATCGCCCGGGGCCAGAGCGGCAGCCCGTACGACTGGCTCCTCGCCATCGGCGGGCTGGCCTACCTGCTCGCCGTGACCTGGTTCCGCTGGCGCGGCTGAACGCGGCCTGGCCCTCAGGATTTGCGCAGCGTGGCGGTGTTCTGCTCGATGTTGTCGGTCCAGCGGTAGGCCAGGCTGGTGCCGTGCCGGGTGAACGTCGCGGTGCCCGCGACGCACCCCCCGGCCTGCGGCTCGTCGAAGGTGAGCACGGTAGCCGTCGCCTCGCGCAAGGTCAGCGTGTTGACGCAGGATCCCCCGTAGCTGTCCTCGTCAGTCTCATGGATGGTCCGCGCGCCCGCCACGAACGTGAACGTGACGTTGTTCGTCAGTCCGACGCCCGTGTCGCCCACGGCGGCCATCGTCGCCTTGCCTTTCCAGGTACCCGCGAACGCGGCCGGGACCGTGGCACCGCCGGTGGCCGGCGGGGGCGATGTGCTCTGCGACACCGTGGCCGCGGGGCTGCTGGCGCTGCCCGCCAGCGAGTTGCCCCCCGAGTCGGCCCGGGAAGCGGGGGGTGATCCGCGTGTCAGCAGCACCACGGCGAGGACGACGATGGCGGCGGCCACGGCGCCGCCGGCGACCAGGATCGGCGTCCGCCGGGACCGCGCAGGGGCCTGGCCGGGTACGGATAGCTGGGTCGGCACGTGCCCGGGCACGGATAGCTGGGTCGGCACGCGACTGGGGAACGTCGGCCCGGCCGACGGGTATACCGGTCCGGTGTTCGGGACCGAGTCGACCAGGTCGTCGGCTGGCGGGCCGGCCGGGGTGCGCGGCGCCGACGGGTCGACCAGGCGGAGCAGCAGATCGCGGGCGCTCGGGCGCCGGGCCGGATCCTTGTCCAGGCACTCCAGGACGACGGTCCGCAGGGACGGCGGCAGGGCGGTCACGTCCGGCTCCTCGTACATGATCCGGTGCATGACGGCGGGCACGCTGTCGGCGCCGAACGCCAGGTGGCCGGTGGCGGCGTAGATCATCGTCACGGCCCAGGCGAATATGTCGACGGCGCTGGTCGGGCGCTGGCCGGCCAGCTGCTCGGGCGCCACATACGACGGGGTGCCGATGAGCCCGCTCGTGATCGTCGCCGCGTCGGTGAGCCGGGCGATGCCGAAGTCGACGACGCGGGGGCCGTCCGGCCCGAGCAGCACGTTGGCCGGCTTGAAGTCGCGGTGCACCACCCCCGCACCGTGGATCGCGGTCAGCGCGGTGGCGGTCCCGACCGCGAGGCGCTGCAGATCACCCGCTGACAGCGGACCCTGCTCATCCACCCGCTCCTGCAGCGACGGGCCGTCGATGAACTCGCTGACGACGTAGCGCCGGTCTCCTTCCGCCGATGCCTCGATCACGCCGGCCGTGACGAACGGCTGGACCTGGTGAATGGCGTCAAGCTCGCGGGCCAGCCGCTCCAGGACGTTGGCGTCGACGGTCGACCTCAGCACCTTGACCGCGACCCGCTCTTCGCCCGGGTTCGTGCCGCGCCCGAGGTAGACGATGCCCTGCCCGCCCTCGCCCAGCCGTCCGAGGAGCTCGAAACGACCCAGGCGAATGGGGTCGCCGGGCTCCAGCGGTTTGGATGGCATGGCGTTTCTCTCCGGGAAGGTTGGCAGCTACGACAACGCTGCCGTAGTTCGCCCTGCCCCGCAACGCGGATCGTCAGACCGATCCGCGATCCTGGTTGCGGGAATCTGCCCCAGCTGACAAGGAGGATCCCCGACATGATCGTTGACTGCGCTTACTACGTGGACGGCCGCAGATCTGACGTGGGCCCGATGTCGCTGCAGGAGGCGGCGGCCCGGTCCGGGGAGGGCGGCTTCGTCTGGCTGGGATTGTTCGAGCCGGATGAACAGGAGCTGACCGAGGTCCGGCACATCTTCGGCCTGCACGAGCTGGCGGTCGAGGACGCGCAGAACATGCACATGCGGCCGAAGATCGACATCTACGACAAGGACGTCGAGCTGATCATCCTGCGCACGGCGCGCTATGACGACGACGCCGAGGAAGTCGAGTTCGGCGAGATCAGCGTGTTCCTCTCGCCGACCTTCGTGATCGCGGTGCGGCAGGGGGTGGCCAGCGACCTGCGCGCGGCCCGGCAGCGGCTGGAGCAGCGGCCGGAGCTGCTGGCGGCGGGCAGCTCATCCGCGCTCTGGGCGATCATGGACCAGGTGGTGGACGGGTACGCTCCGGTCGTCGCCGGGCTCGAGCA
>DAIOWL010001103.1:0-2552 GCA_036758545.1 Streptosporangiaceae bacterium
CGTAGAGCGGGCCGCCCCGGCTGGACCGGCGGCGCTTGAGGTCGGCGCGTGGGCGTCCTACTTCGGCCGTGACTTCGCCCAGGCCGCCCAGTTCGCCGCGGACGGCGCGCTCGCCGCGGACGACGCGGCGACCCGGGCCCGGTGCCTGGCGGCCGGCGGCCGGACCCACCACGCGGCGGGCGACCTGACCCAGGCCGAGCTGCTGCTCGGCGAGGCGTTCTCACTCGCCGAGGGGGCGGACCGGGTGGCCGCCGCCGGGTGGCTCGGGGTGCTTCGGGCGCACCAGAGCCGGGCGGAGGAGGCGCTGGCACTGCTGCGCCCGGCGGCGCGCGGGCAGATCGGGGTGGAGCACACCTCGGCCACGATGCACGCGCTGCTGTTCACTGGGCACGCGCACGCGCTGGCTGGCCGACCGGCTCAGGCGCTGGCCGCGCTGACCAGGTACACCGCCGAGGTGGAACGGCGTCAGGTCCCGCGCTTCGCCGGGCGCGGGGTGAACTTCACTGGCTGGGTGCTGGGCAACCTGGGCGCCTGGCAGGAGGCGCTGGACCGCCACCAGGAAGCGCTGGAGGCCGGGCAGGGCCAGGGCACCGCGGACGTTACCATCGCCGCGCTGGAAGACCTGGCCGGGCACTGCCTGGCGACCGGAGATCCGGACGGCGCGCGGGACCGGCTGGCCGAGGCGTCGGCGCTGCTGCGGGGCAACCTGGTCTTCGGGTGGCGGCTCCGGCTCAAGCACCAGCTGCTCACCGGGCGCCTGGCGCTGCTGGCCGGCGACGGCGAGCAGGCGCTGGCGCAGGCCCGCGAGCTCGAGTCGCAGGCGGCCGCGCTGGGCGTGCCGCGGTACACCAGCGTCGCCCGGCTGCTCGCGCACCGGGCCCGCCACGTGCTCGGCGGCACGGTCGATCCGGGCGCGGTGGCCGCGGACCTCGACCTGCTCGACGGTGCCGCGGCCATCGAGGCATGGTGGTGGACCTGCGACCTGGCCGCCGACTTCGGCCAGCCCGCCTGGCGGGAGCGGGCCGCCGACCGGGCCGCGCGGCTGGCGCGGGGCGCGGGCGACCTTGCGGACGGGCTGCTGCGCGCGGCGGACCGGCGGCTGGCCCTGGCCGGCCAGCGCCAGGTTAGTTCGCGGCGGTCAGCTCAATAGTGCCGCCGCCTGTACGGATCGGGTCTCCCACCACGCGAGCTCCTCGTCGTAGCCGCCGAGTGCCTTCTCCCAGCCGAACAGGACCATGGCGCCGAGCAGGCACAGCGCCAGCTGGCGCTCCCACCAGGGACCGGTGTCGATGCCGCAGCCCTCTAGTTCCTCCCGGTAAGCCGCGATCGAGGCCTCCTTGGACTGGGGCAGGCGGCGGCAGTTGATCGCGAGGTACCAGGCCAGGTCGGACAGCGGCGCCCCGCGCCCCGGCTGCTCCCAGTCGAGCAGCACCGTGCGGCCCGCGTCGTCGGTGCCCAGGTTGTCGAGTTTGAAGTTACTGTGCACGAACGTCTGCGGCGTCGTGGCCAGCGCCTCGACCAGCGGACCCGGGTCGCGGGCCAGCGGGATGACGACCGCGGCCGCGGCCGGGGCGACCTCGGCCAGCAGCGGCCAGCCCTTCGCGACCAGGCGCGGCACCAGGTGCGGCGAGCCCGCGGCGACCTCGGCCGCCGCCATCCACGGCGAGAGCTCCAGGTAGCGGTGCATGGCCGGGACCACGTCGAACTCGTCGCCGCAGGCCCAGAAGGCCGCGTGCAGTTCGGCCATGTGCCGCAGGAACCGCGTGTGCTGCGCCAGCGAGATCGGCGCGTCGGTGGCGGGCACGAGCCACCGGCCGACGTCGTGCATCAGCAGGGCGCAGCCGCGCCGCTCCGGGGCCGCGGCCACGATGGGCTGGTTCAGGCAGCCGGGCAGGCGGGCCAGGATGCCGCGTTCCCACAGGACCAGCGGGGCCCCGCGCAGGCAGCCCGAAGCCCGCATGGTCCAGTCCCGGCCCAGGTCGAGATGCTTGAGCACGTAGGCCTGCCCGTCGATCACGACCCGCTCCAGCGTGGCTCCCGACTTGCCGGGAGCCTCGTCAAGCCAGGCCCGTTCGGTCGCAACCGTGAGCAGGTCGGCCAGGTCATCCGGCACCGGCCGCCTCCATCTCGGCGAGCAGCGCGGCCGGCCAGCGGCCGCCGCAGAAGACCATGTCGGACACGATACGGTCATCGCGCACCGTCAGCACGTGCAGGTGATGCCCGGCGTGCGGCACGCCGTTCTCGGTCCAGCTGAGCGTGTACTCGATCACCTCGGCCGACCCGCCTTCAACGGGGTAGCGGCGCAGTTCGTCGAAGCGGGCGGGGTCGGCGAACCACCGCGCGTATTCGGCCCGGATCGCGTCGGCGCCGACCGCGTGCAGCCGCCAGTTGGGCACGGTCGCGTCGAGCGTCGCGTCCGCGCTCCACGCGTCGCAGCCTTCGATGTTCGCGGTCTCGATCGCGTGCAGGAACTTGTCGATCACAGGCTTGTCGGTCACGGTCGCCTCCCTTGGGTCCCGGCCATCGTGGCTGACCCGCCTTGCAGTCAGGTT
>DAIOWL010001104.1:0-2551 GCA_036758545.1 Streptosporangiaceae bacterium
GACCACCTGTTCGGCCCCGGACAGCGGGCGGGCGATGGCCCAGGCCTTGCCGCCGCCGTCGCCCACCATGACGACGTCCGGCGCGACCATCTCGAGCAGGGCGCCCATGTCGCCGCCCGCGGCGGCGGCGAAGAACCGGCGGGCCACTTCCTCGCGCTGCTCGCGGGAAGCGTCAAAGCGCGGCTTGCCGTCATCGACGTGATGGCGGGCCCGGGTCAGGATCTGGCGGCAGTTCGTCTCGGACTTGCCGGTGATGCCGGCGATCTCCTTGTAGTCGTACCCGAACACCTCGTGCAGCAGGAACACCGCCCGTTCGGTCGGTGTCAGGCTCTCTAGCAGCACCAGGAACGCCATCGACAGTGAGTCGGACATCTCGGCCCGCTCGGCCGGACCGGGTTCGGGGTCGGCGAGGAGCGGCTCGGGCAGCCAGGCACCCACGTAGGACTCCCGCCGCACCCGGGCGGACCTCAGGTAGCTGATGGCCAGCCGGGTGGTGACGGTGGCCAGGAACGCCTTGGGCGAGTCGATGCTGGTCCCGTCGCGCAATGCCCGGGTCAGCCGCAGGAAGGCCTCCTGGACGATATCTTCGGCGTCGCTGATGCTCCCGGTCATCCGGTAGGCGATCGAGAACATCAGCGGCCTGAACTCCGCAAAATCGTCGGGCGACACGACTTCAGGCGGCACGGGCCTGCTCCGCCGTTTTCGCCCAGTCCCGGAAGCCGTCCCGCCAGCTCGCGTAGCTGGGCGCCCAGCCGAGTTCGCGCTTGGCCTTCTCGTTGACCGAGCCGCGGACCCGGGTCATCAGCGAGACGACAAGCTGGCCGGCCAGTAGCCCGCCCAGCCAGGCCGGGGCGCGCATCGGCGCCTTGGCACCGATGCACTCGGCCAGGTACGGCAGCCACTCCCGCACCGGGGCCGGGTCGTCGTCGACGATGTTGTAGATGCCGGGCGCGCCGCGGTCGACGGCCGCGGCGGTCGCGGCGGCAGCGTCGGTAATCTCGCAGAATGACCAGATGCCCGTGCCCCCGCCGATAACGGGCATCTGCCGCTTGCGCACCACGTCGAGCAGGTTGTCCGAGGCGCCGTGGCCGTAGAACGGGCCGTAGCGCAGTACCAGGCCCTCGGGGACCCCACCGGGCACGGTCTCCTCGACGTGCCTGATCGCCGCGATGGACTTGCGGGTCGACGGGACCGGATCGGGGTCGAGCGGGTCGTCCTCGGTCTTGACCGGGCCGCCGGTCCTGGTGTTGTTCCAGCCGACGAAGCTCTGCGCGATGAACCGGCGGGTGCCCGCCTGCTGTGCGGCTTCCAGCAGGTAATCGGTTCCCCTAGTCCGCAGCTCGTTGGTGACCGCGAACTCCTTGTCGAAGTTGCGGTAGCTGCTCATGCTGGCCAGGGCGGTCATCTGGTGCACGATCACCTCGGGCTGCGCCGCCTTGACCGCGTCCAGCACGGCCCGGCGGTCCAGGCCGTCGACGATGACGGGCGTCGCGCCGGCGGCGTGCAGCGTGGCGGCCTTAGCGGTCGAGCGGGTGGTCCCGGTGACCTCGTGACCCGCCGCGACCAGGCTGGGGACCAGGAACTGGCCGACTACCCCAGTTGCCCCCGCGACGAAGACTCGCATGATTCCTTTCCTTTCCTGCGCCGTGTGTCTCTACGCCCTCTAGGACGCAGCCACCCCCGCAGGCGTGACACCTCAGCTCTGTTCTTCCTGACCGCCCCAGCGCTGATGCCAGGCGCGCGAGATCGGGCCCAGGTGGCGCAGCTTCTCGGGGTTGGCGACCGTCCGGATAGCCAGCACCTGTCCGTCGAGCACGTCGAGCACGATGACCGCGATCAGGTTGCCGTCGGCGTCGCGCACCAGCACCCCCGGCTGCCCGTTCACCCAGGCGGCGCCGAGCGACGCGCCCAGCTGGACGGTCCGCTCGAAACTGAAGCGGATCACCTGGGCCACCCGGTCGCGTCCGAGCACCGGGGAGATGAACGACTCGCCCTTGCCGCCGCTGTCGCCGTAGAACACCACGTCCGGAGCCAGCCGCTCGAGCAGGCTGGCCATGTCGCCGCCGTCCGCCGCCGCCAGGAACAGCGCGGTGAGCTCCTCACCCTCGGCCCGGGACGTCTCGAACCGCGGCCGCCCCTCGTCGATGCGGCGCCGGGCCCGGGCAAAGGTCTGCCGGCACGCGGCCTCGGTCTTGCCAGTAATGCCGGCGATCTCGCTGTAGTCGTACCCGAACACCTCGCGGAGCAGGAAGACGGCACGTTCGGCCGGGGCCAGGCTCTCCAGCAGCACCAGGAACGCCATCGACAGGGAATCGGAGGTCTCGGCGAGTTCAGCCGGATCGGATTGGGTCCCCGGAGTCCCCGGAGTCGCCGGGGCGCTGGCGAGCAGCGGCTCGGGCAGCCAGGTACCGACGTAAGACTCGCGGCGGACGCGGGCCGAGCGCAGGTGGTCGATGGCCAGCCGGGTGGTGATGGTAGCCAGGTACGCCTTGGGTGACTCGATCTCGGCATCCTTGCCACCCTTGCCGCGATCCTTGCCGCCGTCCTTGCC
>DAIOWL010001105.1:0-2551 GCA_036758545.1 Streptosporangiaceae bacterium
GATCACCAGCCAGATCCCCAGGATCACGGCCAGGGTGACCAGGGTCAGGCCCGGGTAGGCGAGCACGATGATGCCGGCGAGGATGCTGAGCACACCCATGAATATGGTCCAGCCTCGCTCGGGCATGCCGCTGTGGGAGAGCGCAGTGAAAAGCTCGATGGTGCCGTTGACCACCCAGAAGATACCGAGCAGCACGGCCAGCGCGAGCAGGGTCAGCGAAACGTGGCGGACGGCCCACAGGCCCACGATGATGGACAGCACCGCCAGCAAGGCCAGCAGCACCCGCGTCCCGCCCGACAGGTCGTCGACCGCCAGCGCGGCCACGAACCTGAATATCCCGGACACGATCAGCTGGATGCCGAATAGCACCGCTATGACGAGCAGCGTCTCACTCGGCCAGACCAGGACCGCGACCCCCGCGGCCAGCGTGATGATGCCGTAGGCCAGAACCCAGCCCCAATTCCGGCCAAGGCGGGCGATCATGTCGGCGGGTTGCTGCACGGTCTCTGTCATGGCGTCCCCATCCGGATCCAAGGGCTGGCGGTACCACGATCTCCGCTATCTACAGCCTCACCAACCTCGAGCCGACCCAAACATCACGGCACGGTCTACGCAGGTGATGGGCCATTCGATACAATGATCGAACTATATTCGGAGCTGGCGTACGGACGGAGGCGCGATGAGCGACGAGGTGCTGGTCGAGCGCCGTGGCGCGGTACAGGTCATCACCATCAACCGGCCGGAGGCCCGTAACGCCCTGAACGGGGCGGTCGCAGCCGGGATCCGCGACGCGGCCGACGAGCTCGACGCGGACGGCGCACTGCGGGTGGGCGTGCTCACCGGGGCCGGCGGCACGTTCTCTTCGGGCATGGACCTCAAGGCGTTCCTCAAGGGGGAGACGCCCTCGTTCCCCGGCCGCGGGCTGTGCGGCATCACCCAGACCCCGCCGCGCAAGCCGCTGATCGGCGCGGCCGAGGGCTGGGCCCTGGCCGGGGGCTTCGAGCTGCTGCTCGCCTGCGACCTGGTGGTCGCGGGTGCCTCGGCCAGGTTCGGCGTGCCCGAGGTCAAGCGCGGGCTGGTGGCCGGCGCCGGCGGGGCGCTGCTGCTGGCGCGGCGGATACCGCGGGCCCTGGCGCTGGAGATGATCCTCACCGGCGACCCGTTCGACGCCCGCCGCGCCGCCGAGATCGGCCTGGTCAACCGGGTCGTGGACGAGGGTCAGGCGCTCGAGGAGGCGCTGGGGCTGGCCGAGAAGATCGCGGCCAACGGGCCGCTGGCGCTGATCGCCAGCAAGGAAATCTCGAACAGCGGCGGCGACTGGACCGCCGGGGAGCGCTGGGACGAGATGGCCAGGGTCATGAGGCCGGTGTTCACCTCGCAGGACGCGCAGGAAGGCGCGCGGGCGTTCGCCGAGAAGCGCGCCCCGGTGTGGAAAGGCCAGTAAAGACATGCGCCGGGACCTCTACGAACCGGATCACGAGGCGTTCCGCGAGGTCGTCCAGGCTTACGTCAAGCGCGAGGTCACGCCGAACCAGGAGCGCTGGGAGCAGGAGCACATCGTCGACCGGCAGGCCTGGCTGACGGCCGGCAAGCAGGCCATCATCGGCCACCTCATCCCGGAGCGGTTCGGCGGCCTCGGCACGCAGGATTTCCGCTTCCGCTGCGTGGTGATGGAAGAGTTCGCCAAGGTGGGCGCGACGTCGCTCAGCTCGGGCTTCGGCCTGCAGGACGACATCGCCATCCCTTACCTCGTCGACCTGGGTACCGAGGAGCAGCAGGCCCGCTGGCTGCCGCCGATGGCGGCCGGCGAGTGCATCGGCGCGATCGCGATGACCGAACCCGCCGCAGGCAGCGACCTGCAGGGCATCCGCACCACCGCGGTCAGGGACGGTGACGGCTGGGTGCTCAACGGCGCCAAGACGTTCATCACCAACGGGATCAACTCCGACCTGGTGATCGTGGTGGCCCGCACCGAACCGGACGCGGGCGCGCACGGCATCAGCCTGCTCGTGGTGGAGCGCGGCATGCCCGGCTTCACCCGCGGCCGCAAGCTGGACAAGATCGGCCTGCACGCGCAGGACACTGCCGAGCTGTTCTTCGACGACGTCCGGGTGCCCGCGGCCAACCTGCTCGGCCGCGAGGGCGGCGGCTTCGTGCACCTGATGGAGCGGCTGCCGCGGGAACGGCTGTCGATCGCCATCCTGGCGCTGACCTCGGTTCGGGCCGCGCTCGGCTGGACCGTCGACTACACCACCCAGCGCACCGCCTTCGGCAAGCCCCTGGCCGCGTTCCAGAACACCGCGTTCGAGCTGGCCTCGGCCGTGACCGAGGTCGACGTGCTCGAGGCGTACCTGGACAAGGCGGTGCTGGCGCTGAACTCCGGCGAGCTGACCGCGGTGGACGCGGCCAAGGCCAAGCTCTGGGCCACCGAGGTGCAGCACCGGGTGCTGGACCGGTGCCTGCAGCTGTTCGGCGGCTACGGCTACATGGCCGAGTACCCGATCGCCCGGGCCTACGCCGACGCCCGGGTGCAGACGATCTACGGCGGCAC
>DAIOWL010001106.1:0-2546 GCA_036758545.1 Streptosporangiaceae bacterium
ACCTGGCAGCGTGGGGACCGGTGCTGGAACATCACCCGGACGCGCTCCTGTACCCGACGATGGCCGCGGGAGCACGGGGAATCCCGGTGGCACGGCGGTGGGCGCACGTGGAGGAGCTGGCCCGCCGGGGGATGGGCGGCATGACGCTGGTGGACCCCGGGTCGGTGAACCTCGGGTTGACCAGCGTCGGCGCCGTCGCCGCGGACGCCGCCGTCGGCCCCTACGCCAACCCGCTCGCCGACGTCGAATACATGTTCGCTCGCAGCGGCGAACTAAGGGCCGCGCCCAGCATCTCGGTCTTCGAGCCGGGGTTCCTGCGGACCACCCTGGCCTGGCAGCGCAACGGCCGGCTCCCGCCGGGGGCGATGGTCAAGCTGTACTTCGGCGGTGAGCTGGAGTTCGGGCTGCGGCCGACCGTGACCGCCCTGGAGGCCTACCTGGAGTTGCTGGAGCCGTCCGGGCTGCCGTGGTCGGTGGCGGTGCTCGGCGGCGACGTGGTGGGGTGCGGGATGGCCGAGCTGGCCATCCGTCGCGGGGGGCACGTCCGGGTCGGGCTGGAGGACTACGCGGGGCCGGGCGAGCCGTCCAATCTCGACCTGCTGCGCGCCGCGGTTGCCCTCATCGAGGGCCTCGGACACGCCCCGGCCTCGATCGCGCAGGCCCGCCAGATCCTCGGTGTCCCGCCCGCGACGAGATCCCCCCCTCGGCCTCGGTAGCTGACGCCGAGATCGTCGACTGGCTAGCTCGATCTCGCGGCGGCCAGCAGCAGACTAGAGGCGAGGCTCCTGTACGGCTTCCAGTGCCGGGCGAGGTCTGCCACCTCGGCAGGGTCCGGGAGGTGATCGAGGCCGTAGCGCGCCTGGATCGCGTGGCGCAGGGCTGGGTCGTCCGTGCGAATGACATCGGGCCGCTGCAGCGCGATGAGAAGCGCGCCCTGCACGGTCCACGCGCCGATCCCCTTGACCTCGGTGAGCCGGCTGATCACCTCTTGATCGGGTAGCTCACGCAGCTCGGTCTCGGACAGGCGCACGTCGCTGAAGCGCTGCGCCAGGTCCTGAACCGTAGCGGCCTTGCGCCGGGACAGTCCGAGACCGCGCAGTGTCCCTTGGTCGACGGCCGCGAGCTCGCCAGCATCCGGCACCCGCCCGCCGAAGTGCTCGGTGAGGCGCGCGAAAATGGCCTCCGTATCCAGACGTCGGGGTCGAAATCCGGACGGTCATCGATCACCTGGGCCAGCACCGGATCGGCCGCGTGCAGCCAGACGAGCCCTGTGCGAATCTCCTGCGCCCGCGCTGTCGTCACGCCTTCCAGCTTTGCCCATCCCGGCAGGGAACGGGAAGACCGACGGCCGGGGTCGAAAGAACGTGCCTGAGGACCCGGGTGAGGCGCACGTCATCACCTCCCGGCGGGTAATCCCGGTCCGGTTATCGCCCGGAAGGCGGGGCCACCAGGCTCACGTCGATGACATCGAGTCCCAGGCTGTTGATCCGCTCGATCAGGCCGGACAGAGCACCCCGATCCGGCAGCTCGGCCCGGAGGGTGGTGGTGCCGGGCCCTATGGTGACCTCGCAGTCGTCGAACTCCGCGCTGAGCGTGGTGCCCGCCTGCCCGAGAAAAGTGATCTCATATGTCTTTGACTGCACCGGGTTCGCCTCCCGGGCCTCTCGCTCCGGTTCATGGGTCGCTTCCAGCATGCCGCGCAGTCGGCTCTTCGTAATCGCCCTTTAGGGGGTGACCCGAGATTCGGTAGCAAGACGCCTGTCCGTGCGCAACTCAAACCACCAGCCCTTCACGGCGCAGGCAGGAATACGGCCAGGGTTCCCCCGCGGCGGGTGATTTCCTGCACCCGGCGCCGTGGTCCAATGGTTACGCGTATCACGATCGTCGGACGCACCCACCGGCAGGCCTGGGGACCGCTCCAGAGCACAGAACAGATGTGGGCACGGCCTGGGCCCAGGAGCCAGGAACCCATGGCAGAGGGCACGGTAGCTGGACACGGCTCCTCGCGGAGCACGCGGTTCGCGTTGACGAAGTTCCGGCCTCCGGCGCTGCCCGACACGCTCATCTCCAGGCTGGTGCTGCATGACCGGCTGGCGGCCGGATCTGGCCAGCGGCTGACGGTTGTGGTGGGCTCGGCGGGGGCGGGCAAGAGCGTACTGCTGGCGGACTGGGCCGCGGCGCGGCCGCCCGGCGTGACTTCCTGGCTGTCTTGTGACCGGGCCGACACGGACCCGGTCCGGTTCTGGGCTGGCTTCATCGAGGCGCCGCGGGCCATCGAGCCGGGGTTCGGCGCCGATGCCGCGGACCTGCTCGCGATGGATAGGAAGATGTCGGCCGATGTCACCGCGTCGGTCGCCAATGATGTCGCCAGGCTGCCCGCGGGCTCGGTGATCATTGTGGATGACTTCCATCTCGCGGCCGCCGCTACGGCTGCGCAGATGACCGATCTGGTCGAGCGCTGGCCAGCCGAGACCGTCCAGCTGGTGCTGGCCGGTCGTTTTGACCCTCCCCTGCGGCAGCACCGGCTGCGGATGTCGGGCCAGCTG
>DAIOWL010001107.1:0-2540 GCA_036758545.1 Streptosporangiaceae bacterium
TCGCGGGCGCGGAAGAACCGCAGCGCCGCGAGGCACGCGGCCCACGCGGCCAGGGCGGCCCCGGCCAGGTGCAGTACCGCGAAGGCCAGCTCGAGCGCTGAATGCGCGGCCACCACGTTGGCGCCGAAGATGTTGAGCGCGGCGTGGAACGTCACCCGGGCCGCCCCCGGCAGGTGGTCCAGGCCCACGATGTGCCCCGGCACCGGGGCCGTCGTGTACCCGCCCGCCGCCCTGATGATCAGCGGCGCCATCGCGCCGAGTACGCCCGCCAGTATCGCCGCCGCGGCCAGCGACAGCTCGTGCCAGTTCGGCTCGGCCCGTTTTACCAGCGCCCTGGCTGCCCGCACGCCAGCCGCCACCACGATCGGCACGATGCCGGTCAGCAGCACGATTGAGTCGGCCACCATGATCCAGGCCAGTATGACGCAGACCGCCACCGGCACGAGCCAGTGCGGACGGGCCCGGTCGATCACCAGCCAGACCACGAGCAGCGCGACCGCCGTGCCGGTGTGGTCGGGCGCCTGCAGCAGCGTCGAGGTGGCGCTGAGCTGTGGCGCCAGCACGATCCCCGCGGCCAGCAGGAAGCGGGCCCGCCCTTGCCGGCCACCCGCGTCGCCCTTGGCGAGCAGGCCCGCCAGCAGCACCAGCAGCGTGTAGGTCATCGCGGCGGCGAGGTTGACCACTCCGGGGCCGAGCCCCCGTATCGCCTCGATCAGCATGTACTGCGGGAGTTCGGTGGTGTAGAAGGAGACGTCGGAGAGCAGCCAGCCGTGCAGCAGCAGGTTGCCGTGCAGCATGTCCCACGCCTGCAGCGCATTCGCCGCACCGTCCGAGCTGACCGGCTGCGTCAGCGACTGGCGCCAGTAACACACGAACAAGACAGCGGCCGCCAGCACGACCACGGCGGCCCGGAACCCTGACCTGGCCCAGTGCGTACCAGGGGGCGGACGGTCCGGCCGCCGCTGCGGCGGTGTCCGGTCGCCCGCGCCCGGGGCTGGTTCCGCGGGCCCCGTCGTGGCGTCGGCCGCAGCACTGGCCGGAGACCCGGGCCCAGCGGGAACTCCGGAGACTGGCATAGATCTTCCGTCATCTACCCGTGTGACACATGCGGCGATGCGGCCCCGTGCCGCTATGCAATGTCCGGCCGCCCCTGAGTGCCCGTCCGCTGGGTGTCCGGCTGCCCCTGGAGCGCCTGGCGTCGCACCGCCTGAATACCTTGGCAGTGTATTGGACGGAACGTGCCGGGACTGACCTGTTCGGTACTGTGTCTCGCCCCGACGGCCGGATCGTTACAGCAATTCCGCGCTCTCCGCTGTCTCGTTCGCTCCGCCGGACGCACTGGAACCGGGGTTTCATGGCGTTCTGGTGCTATCCCGAGGGCGCTACCCCGAGGGCGCTACGAGAGCAGGCCGAGCTGGGCGGCCCGGGCCGCGGCGGCGTTGCGGTTCGGCGCGCCGAGCTTGGCGAGCACGGCGGAGACGTGGTGGTCGACGGTCTTGGCCGAGATGAACAGCTTCGCCGCGATCGCCGCGTTGGTCTGCCCGGCACAGATCTCCGCGAGGATCTCGCGCTCGCGCCGGGTGAGCCCCAATGGGTCGCCTCGGGTCGCGGACCTGGGGCCGGCCGGGATGGACCGTGCGCCGAGCGCGCGCAGCCGCTGCCGGGTGAGCCGGGCCACGGCGGACGCGCCGATCTCGGTGAAGGTGCTCAGCGCCTCCCGCAGCGCGCCCTCGTCGGCCGCGTCCAGCCGGACCAGCGCGGCCTCGTACGGACAGTCCAGGTCGGTCCACAGCTGGGCGGCCTTCTCCCAGTGGCCGCTGAGCTGCTGCCGGTACGGCTCGGCCACGTCGCCGCGCGGCTGCCGGGAGGAGCCGGTGCGCCGCAGCCAGGCTGCCACCGCGCCGTACGTCCAGGCGTCATCGGTGTCGGCCGCCTCGTCGGCCCGTTCGGCCTCGTGGACGGCGTCGGCGCCCCTGCCTTCCAGCCAGCATGCCTCGGCCCGGGCCAGCCGGACCGGGACGATCGACTGCGGTTCGCCGGTCCGGTCCGCGTCGGCCATGGCCTGGTCGAGGTACTCCCAGGCGGTGGCCTCGCCCCGGCGGGCCATGAGGGTGCCGGCCCGGGTGGTCGGGCACAGCCGGGTAACAGGCGCCGGGGCGGCCCGGTCCAGGATGTCCTGGCACAGCGCCAGCGCCTCGTCCCAGCGCCCGGTCTTCTCCAGCGTTCCGGTGCGCTCGCTGCGCAGGAAGGTCCCGTAGGTGGCGATGTCGTGGTCGTCGCAGTAGGCGATGCCGTCGGCGTACAGCTGTTCCGCCGCGGCGAACTGCCGCTGGCTGCAGTGCGTCGCGTAGTAGTTGCAGTAGGCCCGCCCCGCCTCGGCCTGCAGGCCCTCGTCCAGGGCGATCCGCAGCGCGCGGTCCAGCAGCCCGGTCCACTCCCGCCCCAGCACGGCGGAGGACGCGCCCTCGGTGTTCAGCGCGTTTCGGCCGGTCAGCTGGTACAGTGCGGCGGCCTCCAGGCTGCTGCCATCGGCCAGCGCC
>DAIOWL010001108.1:0-2535 GCA_036758545.1 Streptosporangiaceae bacterium
GGCGCGAGGGCGTCGACATCCGCTACTACTCGATCATCTACCAGGCGATCGAGGAGGTCGAGGCGGCGCTCAAGGGCATGCTCAAGCCCGAGTTCGAGGAAGTCCAGCTCGGCACCGCGGAGATCAGGGAGGTCTTCCGGGTGCCGCGGGTCGGCAACGTCGCCGGGTCCATCGTGCGCAGTGGCCTGATCCGCCGCAGCGCCAAGGCACGGCTGATCCGGGACGGCGTGG
This sequence comes from Streptosporangiaceae bacterium, assembly GCA_036758545.1. GTDB lineage: Bacteria > Actinomycetota > Actinomycetes > Streptosporangiales > Streptosporangiaceae > Palsa-504. Next base: position 232 of record DAIOWL010001108.1, read on the forward strand.
TGATCTCCGACAACCTGACGGTGGATTCGCTGCGCCGGTTCAAGGAGGACGCGACCGAGGTCCGCGAGGGCTTCGAGTGCGGTATCGGCATCGGCTACAACGACATCAGGATCGGCGACACCATCGAGACCTTCGAGATGAGGGAGAAGCCAAGGACCTGACCGGGTACGGGCCACCGGCGTGTACGTCGCCGCCCTGACGCTGGACGTCCTGCTTGGCGACGTGCATTCGCTCAAGGCCAAGCGGGGCGTCGTCCGCCCGCTGGTCGCCGAGCTGCGCAGGCGCTATCCAGGTGTCGCGGTCGCCGAGACCGGGCACCTGGATCTGCACCGGCGCGCCGAGATCGGGGTGGCCGTCGTGTCCGCGACGGCCACCAACGCGCTGAGCGTGCTCAGCGAGTGCGAGCGCCTGGTGGCCCGGCACCCTGAGATCGAGCTGCTGTCGGCCCGGCAGCGGCTCTTCAACGAAGAGGAGTGACCGAGCATGGACGCCGCGAGGGCACGCAAGCTGGCCGACCGGATCAGCCAGATCGTCGCGGAGATGCTGGAGCGCCGGATCAAGGACCCCAGGCTCGGCTTCGTAACCGTCACCGAGGCCCGGCTGACCAACGACCTGCGCGAGGCCACCGTGTTCTACACGGTGTACGGAACCGATGCCGAACGGGCCGACACCGCCGCGGCGCTGGACAGCGCGACCGGCATCATCAGGTCAGAGGTGGGGCGGCAGCTCGGCCTGCGGCACACACCGTCGCTCGAGTTCGTCGCGGACGTGCTGCCGGAGAACGCCAAGCGGATCGAGGAACTGGTCACGCGGGCCCGGCAATCCGACAGCGAGCTCGCCCGCGTCCGCGAGGGGGCGACCTACGCCGGTGACCCCGACCCCTACCGCAAGCCCGACGACGACGACGATGAGGACGAGTGACCCCGGGGGCGAGCGGGCTGGTGATCGTCGACAAACCCGGCGGCATGACCTCACATGACGTCGTGGCGCGGGTCCGCCGGCTGGCCGGGACGAAGAAGGTGGGCCACGCCGGGACGCTGGACCCGATGGCGACCGGCGTCCTGGTCATCGGCGTGGAGAAGGCCACCAGGCTGCTCGGTTATCTGACCCTGACCGAGAAGGAGTACGCCGCGACGATCAGGCTGGGCCAGTCGACCAGTACCGACGACGCGGAAGGCGAGATGACCGGCGGCGCGCCGGCGGCGGACGTTTCCGCGGAGACGCTCGCCAAGGCGGTCGCCGGGCTCACCGGTGACATCCAGCAGGTGCCGCCCGCGGTCAGCGCGATCAAGGTCGACGGCCAGCGCGCCTACCGGCTGACCAGGGCGGGCGCCGCGCCCGAGCTCAAGGCGCGGCCGGTGACGGTCTACGAGTTCACGATCACCGGGACACATCGCGACGGAGATCTGCTCGATGTCGACGCGACCGTACGCTGCTCCAGCGGCACCTACATCAGGGCGCTGGCGCGCGATCTCGGCGACGCCCTGGGCACCGGCGGCCACCTGACCCGGCTGCGCCGCACCAGGGTGGGCGGGTACCGGATCGAGGACGCCCGGACCCTGGAGCAGCTGGCCGGGCGGTTCGAGGTGCTGCCGCTGGCGCAGGCGGCCGCGGCGGCCTTCCCGAGCCGGATGCTGACCGCGGAGGAGGCTCATCGGCTGGCCCACGGCGGGCGCCTGGCCGCGACCACGGCGACCGCGGGCCCGGCGGCCGCGTACGCGCCCGACGGCACCCTGATCGCCCTGGTCACCGAGGAGTCAGGTCAGGCCAGGCCGCTCGTCGTCTTCGCCTGAGGCCGTAGGCTTGTGCTCGGGTGGCGACTCATGAGGAGGAACGGGGATCGTGTACCGCTGGTACGGCCTGGCCGAAGTGCCGTCCGACTGGGTTGGCTGCGTGGCGACGATCGGCGTATTCGACGGCGTGCACCGCGGCCACCAGCGCATCATAGGCCGGGCCGAGCAGATCGCGCGGGCCAGGCAGCTGCCGGTCGTGGTGATCACCTTCGATCCGCACCCGGACGAGGTGATAAGGCCCGGTTCGCATCCGCCTCTGCTCAGCACCCCGCGGCGGCGGGCCGAACTCCTCGCGGGCCTCGGCGCCGACGCCGTCTGCGTGCTCCCGTTCAACCTGGAATTCTCCCGGCTCAGCCCGGATGAGTTCGTCCGCGTGGTCCTGTCCGAACGCCTGCACGCCGCCGCCGTGGTGGTAGGGGAGAACTTCAGGTTCGGCCACAAGGCCGTCGGCGACGTGCCGCTGCTCGCCCAGCTGGGGGAGAAGTACGACTTCACCGCCGAGGGCGTGCCG
>DAIOWL010001109.1:0-2533 GCA_036758545.1 Streptosporangiaceae bacterium
CATGAAGCAACGTGAGCGCGGGGGCGGCGGGGCGCAGGCGCGTCAGCAGGAGGGGACGGAGTTGGGGTGGCCGGATTTGAGGGCTTCTAGGTAGGTGACGGCCTGGTTGAGGGTGCTCACCTTGACCAGGCGCAGGCCCGCGGGCACGGCGCCCTTGGTGTCCGCGCAGTTGGACGCGGGGGTCAGGAAGATGGTGGCGCCGGCGTTGCGCGCCCCGACCATCTTCTGCTGGATACCGCCGATGGGCTGCACCTGGCCGCTGGCCTTGATCTCCCCGGTGCCGGCGATGAACCGGCCGGCGGTCAGGTTGAGCTTGGTCAGCTTGTCGATGATGCCGAGCGAGAACATCATGCCCGCGCTCGGACCGCCGATGTCGCCCACGCTGATCTTGACCTCGAACGGGAACTTGTACTGCTCGGTGATCTGCACGCCCATCACCGGATGTCCCCCGGACTGCCGGGTCCCGACCTGGACCTGACGGCTCTGGCCGCCCCTGACGATGGTCAGGGTCAGCGTACTGCCGACCGGGTGAGCGTAGATCAGCCTGGTCAGGTCGGCCTGGCTGGTCACCGGCTGGCCGTCCACCTTGGTGATCACGTCCCCGGTCTTCAGCACGCCGTCGGCCGGGAAGCCCTTCTGCGGCAGAACCACGACCACCTCGGTGGAGTAGGGAATGTGCAGCTGTGTCAGCGCGGCGGCCGTCGCCGTCGACTGCGAGCTGGTCATCTCCTGCGTGTCCTGCTCCTGGGTCTGCTTCTGGGTCTGCCCGGCCGGGCAGATCTCGCCCTCCGGGACGACCGCCTGGTGCGGGTTCAGCCAGGCCACCAGGGCGGTGAAGATGTTGAACCTGTTGCCCGCGCAACCCTGGTAGCTCACCGTCACCAGGTTCAGGTGCCCGCTGGTCGGATAGGACGGATGGCCGGAGATCGTGATCAGCGGCTGCCCGGAGGAGTCCTTGCCCAGGGTGTTCAGCGTCGGGCCCGGCCCGAGGATGACGTAGGGCACCGGGACGAGCACGCTGACCGCGATCGCCACCGCCGTGCCAACGGAGGCGATGAGCAGCGTCAGGGAACGTCGGGACATGGCCGGAACATTACTTGCGGAACCTGAGGATTTCCCGGCTCACGGGGTGCCGACCCACTCGGCCGTGCCGTCGTCAAACCGCTGGTGCTTCCAGATCGGCACCGAAGCCTTCAAGATGTCGATCAGGTCACGGCAGGCGTCGAACGCCTCGCCCCGGTGCGGGCAGGACACGGCGAGCACCACGGCCAGGTCACCGATGGCCAGGTCGCCCACGCGGTGCACGGCCGCGATGCCGATGACGGGATACTTCTCCGCGATCACCTCGGCGACTCGGCGGAGCTCGTCCGTAGCCGACGGGTGCGCGCTGTAGGACAGCCCGCTGACCCCCCGGTCGTGGTCGGAATCCCGGACCGCCCCGGCGAACAGCGCGATGCCGCCGGCCGCGGGGTCCGCGACCGCGGCCCGCACCTCGTCGACGGACAGCTCGGACTCGCGCACGGCGATCAGGCGTACAACGCTCACCCGTCAAGGTTACCTAGTCGCTACGGTGACGCCGGCGGGCCTGCCGGACGATGGCGGCGGTGCCGATCGCGGCCACCGTGGCCCCGGCCGCGGTGATCGCGGCCTCCTTGCGCGCGATCCTCCGGCCGGCCAGTGCGTGCCTGCCCTTCCGCTGGTCGAGCAGGACCTGCAGCGCCTCGGCGTTTCCGACCGCCGGGCGCCAGCCGGCCGCGCGGAGCGCGGCACACTCCACCACCCACGGGTACACCACGTACCGCAGGTCGATGGCGGGCGCCGGGGTCACCCCGACCCGGTGCAGCCGCTGCGCGGCGCCGAACGTCAGCCGGGCGGGCAGCTCGACGCTCTTGAGGCCGCTGATCTGCTCCACCTCGTCCTGCTCCAGCCAGCCGTCGCAGCCCACCGCGAAGTCGCCGGTGATCCCGCCGCGGACGGTGAACTCCAGCGCCGAGACCAGGTCATCGACGTGGCAGAACTGCCAGCGGGGCGCGCAGCCCTTCACGGTGAGCAGCCGAGGCGCCTCGAAGTGCCTGGTCACCAGCGTATCGACGTTGTCTCCGACCAGGGCGGCGGGCCGCACCACGGTCACCGCCATGCCCGGGTTGGCCCGCGGCGAGCGGCGCGCCAGCTGCTCGATCTCCAGCAGGTCCCCGGCCACGCTGCTGTCCGTGTCCGCGGCGAGCGGCATGTCCTCGGCCAGCGGGACAGGGTTGTCGGGCCGGGCGCCGTAGACCATCGCGCTGGTCACCAGCACCACCCGCCCGACCCGCCCGGCCGCGGCCGCGGTGAGCACGGTCTGCGTCCCGCGCACGTTGTAGGCGCGGCGCGGCCGGGCTTCGGAGTCGGGCGCCAGGTCGTGGTCGGCGTGCACCACGATGTCGGCGCCGGCCAGCCGCCTGGCCAGGGCCGGGTCCCGCACGTCGGCCACCCGCCAGGTCACGCCCGTGATGTCGCCGCGGTCGCTGTCGATCGCGATGACCTTCTTGACGTC
>DAIOWL010001110.1:0-2530 GCA_036758545.1 Streptosporangiaceae bacterium
CCATCAGCCGGTAAACGCGCCGGCCAGAATGCTGCCATGCCGCATATCACCTTGAACTCCGAAGAACCGGGTATTCGCGGGCTGCTGCGTTACCGCCCGGAGACCGGGCGGCCGATCAGCGAGCTGGCGGAGGTGCTGCTGCGCGGCCCGAGCACCCTGACCCGCGGCGAGCGGGAACTGATCGCGGCGCACGTGTCGGCGCTGAACGAGTGCCGGTACTGCACGGCCTCGCATTCGGCCACCGCCGCGGCCCAGCTGCCCGGCGGTATGGCCCTGGTCGAGCAGGTCCGCGCCGACGCGGACGCCGCCCCGCTATCCGCCAAGCTGAAGGCGCTGCTCGCGATCGCGGCCGCGGTGCAGCGCAGCGGGAGCGACGTCACCGCCGAGCTGGTGGCCCAGGCTCGCGCGACCGGCGCGACCGACCTGGAGATTCACGACACCGTCCTGATCGCAGCCGCTTTCTGCATGATGAACCGGTACGTAGACGGGCTGGCCACGACCGCCCCCGAGGATCCGGCGATCTATGCGGTCGGCGCACAGCGCCTCATCAGCCAGGGGTATCTTCTCCCGTCCGCAGCAGCGGGTGACCAGGCTGTGTCACCGTGACCGAAGCGACGGTACGGTGGTCCGGTTTCCGGCAGCCACACCGCGACAGCCGGAACTACTCGCAGTTCGGGCCGTACGCCTTCCCGGCCTCGGAATATCGTCGCGCCGTCTCCGCCGCGGCCGCCCAGGCGGCCATGCCGCCGGGCCAGCTGGGCTAACGCTCACGGCTCCACCACACGTCCCTTGCCGACCACGGTGATCCCGCCGTCGGACACCGTGAACCCGCGTTCGGTATCCCGCTCCTTGTCCACTCCGACGGTAGCTCCCTCACGCACCACCACGTTCTTGTCCAGGATCGCGTCGCGCACCACCGCCCGCCGCCCGATCCGCGCGTTGTGCAGCACCACCGTGCGTTCCACGCACGCCCAGTTGTCCACCCGGACCCCTGGCGACAGCACCGACTCACGGACCAGCCCGCCGGACACGATCACCCCGTTGCTGACCACGCTGCTGACCGCCCGCCCCACCCGGCCAGAGTCGTCCTCGTTGAGGACGAACTTGGCCGGCGGCTGCGGCGGCACGTGGGTCAGGATCGGCCAGTGCTCGTTGTACAGGCTGAACACCGGGTCCGGCGCGCACAGGTCCATGTGCGCCGCGAAGTAGGAGTCGAGTGTCCCCACCTCGCGCCAGTAGCCGTGGTCCTGCCCCCCGGTCCCGGGTACCTCGTTCTGCAGGAAGTCGTAGACGTGCGCCGCGCCCTGCCGCACCAGCATCGGCATGATGTCGGCGCCGATGCTGTGCTGGCTGCCCTCGTCAGCGGCATCTGCCCGCAGCGAATCCACCAGCACCTCGCAGTCGAACACGTAGTTGCCCATGGACGCGAACGCCTCATCAGGCCGGCCCGGCAAGGCGGGCGGCGAAGCGGGCTTCTCCAGGAACGCCTCGACCAGGTGCCCGTCCGCCTGGACCACGCCGAACGACGCGGCCAACGCCCGCGGCACCGGAATCGCCGCCACCGTGACCCCCGCGCCCCGGGCCAGGTGCGCCTCGATCATCTGCGCCGGGTCCATCCGGTACACGTCGTCGGCTCCGAACACGACCACCAGGTCGGGCCGCTCGCTGCGGATGAGGTTCAGCGACTGGTAGATCGCGTCGGCCGAGCCGGTCTGCCAGTGCGGCCCGAGCCGCTGCTGGGCCGGCACGGGCGCCACGTAGTTATCAAGCAGGCTGTTCAGCTGCCAGGTGGTGGTGATGTGCCGGTCGAGGCTGTGGCTCTTGTACTGGGTGAGCACGCAGATCTTCCTGATGCCGGCGTTGACCAGGTTCGACAGCGCGAAGTCCACCAGCCGGTACAGGCCGCCGAACGGGACGGCGGATTTCGCCCTGTCCTCGGTCAGGGGCGCGAGCCGCTTGCCCGCCGCGCCCGCGAGCACGATGCCCAGGACCCGCTGGTTCGCCAACCTGCCCACCTCCCGGGGGTACCCAGGCCAGGCTCAGCCAAGCCGGTCGATCAGCTCCTGCTGCAATTCCCGCAGCCGCGCCGGCAGGTGGCCGCCGAAACCGCGGAAGAACTCCGGGATCTGATCGGCCTCCAGCTTCCAGGCCTGCCGGTCCACCGTGAGCAGCAGGTCCAGGTCAGCCTGGCTGATCTCGAGCCCGTCCAGGTCCAGCGAGCCCGCCGCGGGCAGCAGCCCGATCGGCGTCTCGGCCGCCTCGGCCTCACCCAGCAATCTCTCCACGATCCACTTGAGCACGCGGATGTTCTCGCCGAAGCCCGGCCACACGAACCGGCCCGCGGCGTCCTTGCGGAACCAGTTGACGTAGTACAGCCGCGGCAGCTTGGCCGCATCGGCCGAACGCCCGACCGAGAGCCAGTGCGCGAAGTAGTCGCCCATGTTGTAGCCGCAGAACGGCAGCATGGCGAACGGGTCGTGCCGCAGCTCGCCGACCGTGCCCTCGGCCGCGGCGGTCTTCTCCGAGGCGA
>DAIOWL010001111.1:0-2525 GCA_036758545.1 Streptosporangiaceae bacterium
CGCTGCCGGGACGCGATCGCGGCGAAGGCGTCCGCGAAGAACTCCTTGCGCCCGAGGCCACCGGGCTGCCGATGGAAATCGCTGGCGAAATGTGACTCGCACTGATCGTAGAGCATGCGAAACTCCGCCGAATCGGATTGCCATTGACCCGGCGGGCTGTCGAGGTCGTCGAGCGCGTGCCCGACCTCGTGGCACATCACGTCCGGAGTCGGCGACGGCCGGGAGCCGACGACGATCTTGCGTTCTCCGTAGGCACCGGCACAGGCATCCCAAGTGGCCTGCCCGGACGGCAGCGGAACACCTTGCAAGCTGGTCATGTCGTCGAGTTCCGGGACGCCGCCCGGGCCGATGAAGATGGCGTCGAGGCCGTCGGCGAGCTTTTCCTTGATCCGGAAGGGCAGCTCGGCCAGCCGGTCCACGGCCATCACCACCTCCCGGGGCGGCGGCGACGCCAGGTCCCACTGCCGCCACAAGATGGCCTCGAGCGAGCCAGTGTTCCTACGCCCGTCGCCGATCCGCGGCTGTTCCCGCGGATGCGCCGCCGTGTAGGGCAGCCCGGACTGCGAGAGCGAGACCGCGGGCCGCCAGGAAGAGCGCCCGAACCCGTCAGGCTGACGCGGGACGCCGGCCGCCACCCGGGCGAGTGCGTCCGCTCGCGCAGCGGCTACGGACGGCTCCTCCGTTTCCTGCCAGTGCGCCTGCGGCGCCGGCGCGGCCGCCACCGGAGTGGCGGCCTCCTGCGGCCTTTCCCTGATCCGCGCCCTGGCCGCCCCGGCGCGCAGGGCGGACGGGGGCCGGCTGTCTGATACCGGCGCGGCCGGGGCCAGGTCCGGTGCGGTCAGATCGGCCAGCCCGGCCGGACTACCCGACGGGAGCGGCGCCTGCCCGGCCGGAGGGCTGCCTGGCCAGGGTCCGGCGGTGTGGGCCAGTTCGGTGGGCGGCCCGCCCGACGCGGGGCCGCCCGGTGCCGGACCGCCCGGTGCGGGCCTGCGACGGCCGCTGCGACGATGCCTGCCCTGAACACCGGAAACCCCCGCCGCCTCAACCGGAGGCCTGCGGGAATGAGCGAGCCGACGGATGCGGTCGAACAGCCTTAGCCGCATAAACCGTTCTCCTGCTCTGTTGCCCTGACCGCCAGCGTATGACGAGTTCCCCCGCCACGTCATCCGATGAGCGCAACGCCGGGCCCGGAGGCCGGGGGCAGAAGTTGGGGTAATTCCGCCCATAGCGTAGACGGCTGACGTTAGGCTTCGGCCATGTTGCTGTCCGGTGCCCTGTTTGCCCTCTTCATGATGGGCTTCTGGCTGTATTGCCTGACAGACGCCATTTTGACCCCGGCCAGCGAGTTTCGTGGCATGGCCAAGCCCGCCTGGATCGCCGTCATCACCCTGACCTTCATCGGCGGGGCCGTCGCGTGGCTCATCGTCAGGGAGCCGCTGTGCAGCCCGGCATCCCCGCCCGCGTCCGCGCCGCACCCCGATGATCCAGGCGGCCGCTACTTTCGGCGCGGGCGATGGACGGACGCGGACGATGCGGTAGCACGTCATCCGGCGGGGCGCGCCAGGACCTCGGCCACTACGGTGCCCGCCGGACCTGACGACGACCCGGAGTTCCTCCGCGCGCTCGACCGCGCGATCCGCGGCAACTCGCAGGCAGGCGGAGAGGTCTGACGGCCCCGCGTTCCGGTCGAGCCGGCTTCCGGGGGCGGCTAGCTTCCGGATCGGCCAGCTTGCGGTTGCTCAGCTCACGCCGGAGTAGGAGTGCATCCCGGCGATGAACACCTGTACCACCAGGATGTTGAAGATCAGGCTGGCGAAACCCAGCAGCTGGACGTAGTGGGCCCGGCGGCCGCGCCAGCCCGCGGTGGCCCTGGCGTGCAGGAACGCGGCGTAGAGAACCCAGGTGATGAAGGCCCAGGTCTCCACCGGGTCCCAGCCCCAGTACCGGCCCCAGGCCTGGTCGGCCCAGATGGCGCCGGCGATGACACCGAAGGTCCAGACCGGGAAGCCGAACACGATGGTCCGGTAGGTGAGCCGGTCGAGTTGCTCGATGCTCGGCAGCCTGCGGACGATCCCGTTGCCAGGTGCGGCCTGGCCGGCCGCCACCCGCCTGGTGTACCTGTCGACCCAGAGGTACACGAAGCCGAGCACCGCCGGGACGAAGAAGATGCCGGTCGCCAGCGTCATCGCGGTGACGTGGATATCCAGCCAGTACGACTGCAGCGCCGGGACGAGGTCGCCGGGCGCGGTGTAGATCAGGGTCTCGGCGAGGCCCAGCGTGACCACCACCGCGCCCATCACGAAGACACCCAGAGTCCAGGCCCGGTAACGGATCATCGCGAACAGGAAGAAGATGACGGCGACGCAGGTCAGGGCGGTGACGAACTCGTACATGTTGCCCCAGGGCGCGCGGTGGACCGCCAGCCCCCGGGTGATGACGGCCGTGGTGTGCGCCGCCGCCCCGATCGTGGCGAACGCCACCGCGGCCACAACCCAGCGCCCGGCCTGGCGGATCGCGCGCAGCGG
>DAIOWL010001112.1:0-2524 GCA_036758545.1 Streptosporangiaceae bacterium
CGGTGCGCTGGCAGCCGGTCCCCCACCTTGATAGGCCGCCTCGTACAGCACAGCCAGGAGCGCCACGCCCCGGCCGATAGGCACCCATGGGCAATAGCGTGCGCGCCTTCGATCGCTCAGGTCCTGGCGACCAGGTAGCGGAACACGTTCTCCTGCCGATAGGTGCCATCCGGCTTACGGCTGCCGGCGAAGGCGCGGGTGAGCGCGCCGCGGGTGGCGGGGAGGCCGGAGTGCTGGATGGCCTCGCGAGCCGGACCGGAGCTGAGCTGGGTGCGCACCGCGGTGGCCAGGTCGGGGTAGATCAGCGGGTTGGGCACGTCAGTGACGGCGACGGGAGTGAGGCCGGTCAGCGCGGCGAGGTGCTCCAGTTGCCCGTCCTCGCTCCAGGCGATGGCACCGGGCGCTTCGTCGGGCCGGGGCGGTAGCAGCGGGCCGAGTTCGGCGAACATCACGCCGCTCTCGCACTGGTCCGGTGGCCCCCAGACCAGCAGGCTGATAAACCCGCCCGGGCGGACCAGCTGGCTCATGTTCTTGACTGCGGTAACCGGGTCGGCGGCGTACTGAATCGAGTTGAACGCCGTGATCACGTCGAACGAACCCGGGTCGAAGGGCAGCGGATCCTCTAGGTCCCCGACGGCCAGGGATGCGGCGGGCACGCGTTCGCGGGCGATGTCCAGCAGAGACGTTGTGGCGTCCAGGCCGGTCACCGTGGCACCCCGGCGGGCCGCCAGCAGCAGCGCGAACCCGCCGCCGCAGCCGACGTCAAGCAGCCGGGTCCCTGCGCCGACGTCGGTGGCGTCCAGGACCGCCTCGTAGAACGGCGTGCACATCGGCTCGTTGTAATCCGACCAGTCGCGAGCCCCCGGCGCCCAGAGCTCCGCTTGTTCCTTGCTGGTTCCCATGGCCGTTTCTTCCTTTCTGTTGCTTGCGGCCGCGGATTCTGGCCGCGCTATGAGGGTCATCGTCGGCAGGGACCGGGTTGACGCGCATCGGGGTAAATACGAGTCCGGGTACCCATCCTCGGCGCCAGGTCGAGCGCAGCCGGGGCACGACGGGCGGGGCCGCGTACGTGAGAACACGTATTTGTGCAGATGACAATGCTCTGGACGGTGCGCTGACAGGGGCGGGGAAGCATACTGATCTCGTGGCGGACCTGCGGTGCCCGGTGGTGATCGGCCGCGGTGCGGAAACCGACGCGCTGCGGACGGCTCTCGGCACGGCCGAAGGCGGGTCGGGTAGCGTGATGTTCCTGGTCGGAGAGGCCGGCATCGGCAAGTCCCGGCTGGCTGCCGAACTGGCCGCCGAGGCGCGGGCCCGCGGTGCGGTCGTGCTGGCCGGGCGTGCGGTACCGGGTGGCAGCGCCAGTCCCTACCGGCCGCTGACCGAGGCGCTGCTGCAGGCGTTGCGCAGTGGCCCCTACCCGGCCGACGATGCCCTGGCTCCGTGGCGGGCGGCGCTGCGAGCGATAGTCCCGGCCCTGGACGCCGCGGAGGGCCAGGACGACGGAAAGGGCGTGAGCGGCGACTATTCTCCCGCGGTACGCGGGGAGGCCGTGCTGCAGCTGCTGCGGCGGCTGGCCCCTCCGGGCGGCAGCCTGCTGCTCGTGCTGGAGGACCTGCACTGGGCGGATCCGGACACGCTGGCCGTTCTGGAGTACCTGAGCGACAACCTGGCCGCGGAGCCGGTCCTGTGCGTGGCCACCTGCCGGGACGAGCCTGCCTCGCCGGCGTCCGAGCTGATGGCCCGGCTGCACGCGCGGCGGGCCACGGCGCGTATCGCGCTGGGCCGGCTGTCAGCGGCCGAGGTCGCAGCGATGGCGCGGGCGTGCCTACCAGCGGCCGCCGATGACGTCATCGCCCGGGTCCAGCGGCATGCGGACGGGATCCCGTTCCTGGTCGAGGAGTCACTGGCCGCGCCGGGCGTGCCGAGCTCGTTCGCCGGCGGAGTCCGCGTCCGGCTGGCCGGCCTCACCGCCTCCGAACGACTGGTGCTGCACACCGCCGCCCTGTTCGGGCGGCAGTTCGACTGGCGGCTGCTCCCGCAGGCCACCGGGTTGCCCGCGGATACCGTGGCCGACGCCCTCGAGCACGGCGTGCGGGTGCAGCTGCTTGTCGTAGACGATGGAATCTTCCGGTTCCGGCACATGCTCACCAGGGAAGCGGTGGCCGCCGAACTGCTCCCGCCCCGGCGGGTCGCGCTGGCGGCTCGAGCCCTGGCCGCGCTGGAGGCGGCCCAGCCGGGACTGGCGGGCGCAGCCGGGGAGCTGGCCGCCGAACTGGCCATCCAGGCCGACAAGCCGGGCCAGGCCGGGGTGCTGCTGACGGAGTCCGGCCGTTCGGCGCTCGGACGCGGAGCGCTGGCCACAGCGACCTGCACCCTGCGCCACGCTGCGGATCTGCTTGCCGATCCTGACCTGCGGGCCGAGGCCGAGACATTGCTGGTGGAGGCGCTGGCGCTGGCCGGCCAGGTAGACGAGGCGATGCGGATCGGGGATCGCCTCATCGCCCAGCTCACGCCGGGCGGC
>DAIOWL010001113.1:0-2521 GCA_036758545.1 Streptosporangiaceae bacterium
GTCGCGCCTGCGCGCTTCATCAGGTAGGCGGCCGCGGCCACGTGGTCGTTCTGGTCAACCGTCGTCACCGGCGGATGCATGACCTCCGCGACCGTAGCCGGGAGCGGCGCCGGATGCCGGGCTGGGGCGTCTGCCATGATCTCCTCCCGCGGAGATCCGATTGCACTGTTAGGTATTCGATCACATGGTCCGGGCCCGGTGCAGCGCGGCGCCGGGTTCGGTGGACCAGGGATTTAGCCACAGGCGCATCAGCCCCATTTGCGTCGCCGATTCACGCAGGTTCAGCACGGGCAGAGTCTGGACCTCCCGGTTGCCTATGCCGATCCATTGCTTGCTTAAGGCCCAGTTCGGCCGCAGCTGGCACCCTGCTACGAGCATCTCGCGGACCACGCCCTCAACATCGCCCGCCGAGCGATCTACCTTGAAAGGTTCTAAACCCGCGGGCGTGCTGGTCACCGAGGATCGACCACTACGGCGGCTGCTTCGATGATCTTCCAGAGGGGACTGTCGGTACGGTCGTAGTAGACGCGCCGAGCGTCGTCTGGGCGCACTTCTTCCAGCATGCCGAGCCGGACGAGCCGGCGGAGTTCCTTCGCCGCATCTCCCTGCAAGATCACCTCGCGGGGTGGTTCGGACTGGTAGAAACGTGACTTGGGGAGCCCGGCTATCCAGAGGGCCAGCGCCAGCCGGCACGGCCGCCCGAAGAGTTCCTTGCCTACTTCCTTCGCATCCACCGGCGTGTCCACGTATACGAGCCAATAACTACTATCTAAAATCTAAATAGTAAATTCCTCTTCGTACGAGTACAGCATGCATCTCCGGGCGGTTACCAGCTCGCCAGCTCCGCTGGCCTCCCCTCACGGGGGCGAACCTGGCGTGCCGGTGAGTGTCATGTTGCTCGGAGTGCGAGTCACTGCCTACACGGTCATCAACATCGCCGAGCACCGGCGCCGTGAGATAGCTGGCATGGGCGCAGTCATCAATCCGGCCCTGCTGGACCGTCTGATGGACCTGCCTGTAGGAATCTGGGTGACTGATCCTGTGATGTGGGCAGAGATGACGGATCAGCCGCGCGGTGTCGTCGAACGCCATGAGGACGGCGCAAAGATCACGCGACGCCTGGAGTCACCGCTCACGATCACCGATGTCCTGGTGGATGCGACTACGGGCCAGGAACTACGCGCTGTCCAGGACGCCAGCTTGTTCGCTGGTTTCACGCGCCGCTGGATTGCAGCCACGCCCAGGCGGATACCAGACGCCGCGATGCTGGAGGCAAAGCTGTGCGGCGTCGGCATTGTCGATCAAGGCCGCGGGCAGCTGCTGCCGGCCGAGAAGCCAGGCGGCCTGACGAGGGATGGGTGGTCGTGGCTACTGGAGGAAAAGACGTACCGGCGCTGGCTTACCCGACAGGCTGGTAATCATGGGCTGGAGAGCCCAGCTTGAGCCACTGACGGAGCCAGCGGCGCAGGGGAAGGCTAACTCCTCTTTCCGCTAGCGAGGCGGTCGACTTCGCTCCGGCGTTGCAGGTCTCCCACCATGCGTCTCGTGGATCTGCTGCGGCGAGAACACGTCTCGCGAGTTGCTCTGTACTCGCCAGGTTGTGCAGGCCCGCCAGCATCCGGCCGTCCCGCAGATCGGTCTCACTCAGGTCGGCAATCCTCAGCAGGCTGTCCCCGCGGCACACGCGATCATCGCAGCGGAGCACATCCATTCGCCGGATGCGAGCGAACACGGGGAGCTTGCTCGTCTTGACGTAGTCGTTCAGCGAAGGGACGAGCACCGAGGGGGATTCGTCCCGCTCGTCATCGCCCTCGGGCCGGCGCATGGGAAGGGGTCCGTGCCGGGTATTCGCCGACCAGCCGACGAAACCGGCGAATGCCTGATGAGCAACCGCGCCGACCGCCGAAATATCGCTGCGCAACAGAACCACGGGCAAGGGCTCGACGGCGGATATGAACTTCAGGAGGCCCGCTACCGCTCCCTTGGCGTCGAGGCCGTTGAACTGGTGCAGCAATACGACTGCCACCGGCCGCCCGGCCGCCCGGACCTCCTCGACGAGACCGGGAAGCCCTTCCCGGAGCCACCAGGGCTCAATGGGCAAGACCACCAGGGTGGGTTCGTCGATCGTGTCCCATCGGGCCAGTGCTTTGCGGAGTGCCGATATGTCCCCGTTCTGGATCCGGGGCGTGTCGGTGAGGATGAGCGGCACGCCTGCCGCTTGCTGGCGCATCAGCCAGTCGTCGTAGTCGAAGAGCGGTTCCGGCTCGGTTCGGGCCTGCGGGACATACACGGCCGGATCGATCAGGACCCCGGGTATTTTCGCAGCCAGCTTGGCTCCCTGCCTACCCGGCACGATGACGCTCTCATATGCCATTGCGACAGATCGCAGCTGATCAACGCGGACGGATCCGCCGAGATAGGGAAAGATTCCCGATGCGATGCCGTCCAGCGGCAGCTGCGGGCAAGGCACGAGGGGAGTGATCTTCAACTTCGGATACCTCAGGACGAACAAGACGCAAGG
>DAIOWL010001114.1:0-2516 GCA_036758545.1 Streptosporangiaceae bacterium
AGCGCTCGAGCAGGCGCGGGGTGTTGACCTTGTCCGGTGTGACCTTGAGGATCACCCGGCCGTGCGGGCCGACCGGCGCGGTGAAGTCGTGCCCGGTGTACTTGCGCGACAGCTCGTCGATGTGCCGCCGGGCATCGTCGCCGTCGACGGTCTCCGCCACGTGTCCCCGCACTTCGGCCCAGTCCTGGGAATCCTCGCTGTGGATCAGCACGGTGATGCGCGGGTCGCGGGCGACGTTCCTGGCCCGCTGCCGCTGCGGTTCGGTGTTGATCAGGACGTGCTCGTCGTCGGCGTCGACCCAGGTGAGCAGCGCCTGCGGCTGGCCGTTCGGCATCAAGGTCACGACCGTGGCCAGGTTCTTGCCCTTGGCGAGCCGGGCCACGTCCTCATCGAGCGGCATCACGGATCTCCTTACACGCCGGGGGAGTTCGGGGTCAGCTGCTGCTGATGTTAGACCCGCTAACCATCGGGGCCCGCCCCAGGTCTCGCCCCCGCGCTAGGTCCGTTCCCGCGCTAGGTCCGTTCCCGCGCTGGGTCCCGCCCCTGCGCTAGGTCCTGCCCAGTACGGGCCTTTATTTCCTGGATTTCCGGGCCGCTTTCGGCGTGTCGTCCATGATCGAATACACGTTCGTCCTATAGTGGTCAGGTGGCGGTGATCGCTGGTCCCGGAAGCCAGTGAAAGCGGCCGTGAAGATCCCCCGGGCCAGGCACTACGCGGAGCCGGGCGGAAATGTCGGTGGCGGCGCGTACGGTGTCCATCGATAACCGCCGGGGGATGTCCGGCGGGACTGACACTCAGACGACCTGGGCGGTGCGGGAGGTCCCCGCAGGCCCCTTACCCGGCAGGGAGTCCCCATGGCAGCAAACAGCAGGACGGGCGTCGAGCGGGCGGGCGACAGGGAGAAATCCCTGGAGACCGCGCTGCTCCAGATCGAGCGGCAGTTCGGCAAGGGCTCGGTCATGCGCCTCGGCGAGGAGACGCGGGTCCCGGTCGAGGTGATCCCGACCGGCTCGATCGCGCTGGACGTGGCGCTGGGCCTCGGCGGCCTGCCGCGCGGCCGCATCGTCGAGATCTACGGCCCGGAAAGTAGCGGCAAGACCACTGTGGCGCTGCACGCCGTGGCTAACGCGCAGAAGGCGGGCGGCATCGCGGCGTTCATCGACGCCGAGCACGCGCTGGACCCCGAATACGCCAAGAAGCTCGGCTGCGACACCGACGCGCTGCTGGTTTCCCAGCCCGACACGGGCGAGCAGGCGCTGGAGATCGCGGACATGCTCATCAGGTCCGGCGCCATCGACGTCATCGTCATCGACTCGGTCGCCGCGCTGGTGCCCAAGGCGGAGATCGAGGGCGAGATGGGGGACAGTCACGTCGGGCTCCAGGCCCGGCTCATGTCCCAGGCCCTGCGCAAGATCACCGGCGCGCTGAACCAGACCAAGACCACCGCGATCTTCATCAACCAGCTGCGGGAAAAGGTCGGCGTGATGTTCGGCAGCCCGGAGACGACCAGCGGCGGCAAGGCGCTCAAGTTCTACGCCTCGGTCCGGCTGGACATACGCCGGATCGAGACGCTCAAGGACGGTACCGACGCGGTCGGCAACCGGACCCGCGTCAAGGTCGTGAAGAACAAGATGTCCCCGCCGTTCAAGGTCGCCGAGTTCGACATCCTGTACGGCACCGGGATCAGCCGCGAGGGCAGCCTGATCGACCTCGGCGTGGAGCAGGGCATCGTGCGCAAGTCGGGGGCCTGGTACACCTACGAGGGCGACCAGCTCGGCCAGGGTAAGGAGAATGCCCGCAACTTCCTGCGGGACAACCCGGACCTGGCCAACGAGATCGAGAAGCGGATCAAGGAGAAGCTCGGCGTCGGCCCGCGCATCGATGCTGACGCCAGCGCCAGCGCGAACGGCAGCGCCAGCAACGCTAGCCCCAGCAACGCTAGCCCCAGCAACGCTAGCCCCAGCAACGCTGGCCCCGGCAACTCCAGCGCCGGCAACGCCGGCAGCGGCAGCAGCACCAGCGGGCGACCGGCCGGCAACGGCGCAGCGCCGTCCCGGACCGCCACCACTGTCCCAGGTGTCACGATCTAGCCCATGACCCGCAACGGCCGGGCTTCAGGGTCCGGGGAAGGAGTGTCCGCGGCCACGGCCCGTGGCACTCGAGACCCTGAAGCCCGCGCCAGGCAGATCTGCCTGCGGCTGCTGACAGCTGCGCCCAGGACCAGGGCGCAGCTGGCCCAGGCGATGCACCGCGGCGGCGTCCCGACCGAGGCCGCCGAAGCCGTTCTCGCCCGCTTCACCGACGCCGGCCTGATCGACGACGCCGCGTTCGCCCGGGCCTGGGTCGAGTCCAGGCATCACAGCCGCGGGCTGTCCAAGCGGTCCCTGTCCGCCGAGCTGAGGCGCCACGGCGTCCAGAACGAGGAGATCCGCACGGCGGTCGACGCGCTCGACCCCGAGCAGGAAGTCGCGACCGCCAGGCAACTGGTCGAGCGCAAGCTGGCGAGCACCCGCGG
>DAIOWL010001115.1:0-2516 GCA_036758545.1 Streptosporangiaceae bacterium
GCCGTCGTCGCGGATGGAGAGCGCGAGCACGCCATCGTGCGCTTCGACGACGACGCGCACGGCGGAGGCGTCAGCGTGCTTCGCCGTATTCGTCAGCGCTTCGGACACGACGTAGTAGGCGGCGACCTCCACCGGCTCGGGCAGCCGGGTCGGCACGCGTACCTCGAGCTCGACGCGGACGGCTGACCGCCGGGCAAGTACCCCCAGGGCGTGTGCGAGACCCCCCTGGGCGAGAATGGCCGGATGGATGCCGCGCGAGATCTCCAGCAGTTGCTCCAGCGCGCCCGCCAGCCCGTCCGCGACTTCAGACAATTGCGCCCGCAACTCGTACAGCTCGGGCGGGACCAGGGCTTCGGCCATTTGCTGCGCGAACACAAGTGAGACGAGCCGCTGTTGTACTCCGTCGTGCAGGTCGCGCTCGATCTGGCGCCGCATCTGGTCCGCGGCCGTGACGATCCGGGCCCGGGAGGCGGCGAGCTCGGCCCGGCTGCGCTCGAGCTTGCGCTCGCTTTCCCGCTGGTTACGGAACATCAGCACGGTGTCCAGCGCGTCACCCAGCCGCCGTCCGATCTCGTGGAACAGCCGCTCCTCCTGCGGCGTCCAGACCCTGCGGTACGAGCACTGGTGCAGCCCGAGCAAATACGGCCTGTCCACCTTCGGGTAAACGGCCATGGCGATCATGGACTTGACGCCGAACCGTTCCGCGACCCGCGCGGGCAGCGCATGGTCCGATTCGGGGTCGAATCGCACCGGACCGCTCGCGGCCAGGGCGATCCGGGAGACGTCGGCGACCTCCGGGTCGTTGGGAATGCCCGCGCCGCCCTCGACGGCACCCGTGTACTCCGGGCGCGTGCGCTCCACGCGTACTCGATCGGACACATCCGGCTCACCTGGCCGGAAGACGTCCGGATCGCAGGGGTAAACCAGCCATGCCCGGTCGCATCCGAAGCTCGCCAGCACGATATCGAGAACGTCCCCCATCATGTCGTCAAGGTCGCTGCTTCCCTGGACGGCGCGGTCGATCTGGTCCAGGCTTTCGAGGGACCGCATCTGCGCCTGCTGTTCCTTGAGGCGCACGTTCTGGAAGGCTGCCGCGGCGTGATTCGCGGCAAGATTGAGCAGAAGCTGGTCAGCCTCCGACGGGAACTCGGAGTGGCCACTGACCGCGGCAACCAGCCCGCCCTCGGCATCAACCCCGATGGGAATGACAAGTCCCCGGCGCCCGCCGGCACCGCCGCCGACGTCAGGGACGATCTGCCTGCCAGATAGCCGGCCGCACTCGGCGAGATGACCCTCCAGCCACGCTGGAAACGTCTCCCATCCCTCCCCGCGCGCGACTTCGACCGTGTCGGCAACACCTGGAATGGACAGGCGGACGTAGACGAAATCAAGCTGCAGCAATCCGGTCAGCGCGTCGGCGAGCCCGGCGGCCACGGCGGCCGGCTCCAGGCCGACCCACGCCGCGGGTATCGAGGACAGCGCCACGAGATCCCTGAGCACAGTGCGCAGGGAGCGGATCTCGGCGTCGGCGTTGATGGACATCCAGCGCGCCGTATCTCAGCCCTTACGGGCCGACCGCCGCTCGCGGATCTCCGTGAGCAACTGGTCGGGAGGGACGTAGAACGGGTTCTCCTGAAGCAGTCCGCCGATAATCACGGCGGGATGCGTCCGCAAGGCATCCATCGCTGCGCTCGCGCCGAATTTCGTCAAATCGTACGCGCAGACCACGGTGTCGTCGTACCTGGGGACCACATAGTTAACCCGCGTCTCGTATTCCATCAGGTCCTCGGTGCCCGGCAGGTCGGCGAGCGCCCATTCCATGTGACCGAAGAACCTGGTCTGCCCGTAACCTGCCTCTGGCCCGGACCGGAGGATCTGCTCGAATGACGTCAGCCAGGCTTCCAGGTCGAAGCATCCGCCGAGCAGCGTGCTGTCTTGCCACGGCCGCACCTCCAATTGCCCGGTGCCTATCGCGTCGTCCACATTTACCCCCGCTTCGGCGAGCCATCCGAGATGTTCTTCCCACCGCTCCGGGTCGACGTAATGGTAAGCCTTGTCCCCGCCGGCGAAACCGTCCTTGATGAAGGGGCGAAGCACGCGATGCTGCTCGTTGAAGCTGTTAAAGAACGCACAGATATGACGATGCTGGCCGAAAATACCCTGGGACGATCGCATCGCATCCGCGGTAGTTTCCATCTCGTCACCCTGACGCTGGGGGCCGCGTCACAGCCCAGCGCGCCGGCTGGACTCGGACCCAACCGGCAGTTGGACGGCCTCAATCAGCCTACGCCGGCCGTTCGCCAGCTGTCCACGGCACGAGGGCGGGCGCCCGCATGAAAGACGAGCAGCGATCGCACGGTGGCTCTGAGCGGGGTAGCCGTGCTCACCGGTGCTCGCCGGCGAGGATCCGGCGGATGCCCGCCGCCGACAGTTCCGCCTTCGACAGGAAGCCCGCGGCCGGGCTCTCCGCGACCAGGCCCGCGTAATCGGATTCGGCCGTCGTGGAAATCATGATC
>DAIOWL010001116.1:0-2206 GCA_036758545.1 Streptosporangiaceae bacterium
GCGCAGGAGGCGGCCGCCGCGATCAGGTCACGGGTTTCGGAGTTTCATGACGCCGAAACGGCCGCCAGTGTGCGTATCCTGTATGGCGGGTCCGTCAAACCCGGCAACATCGCGCCCATCATGGCGCAGCCGGACGTCGACGGCGCCCTGGTCGGCGGAGCCAGCCTCGACGCCGGACAGTTCGCTCAGATCTGCCGGTATCGTGAACTGGCGGCGTAGGCTTACACCAGCAGCGTCCTCGTCAGCGGGACCCTCGTCACCAGCAGGAGATGGATTACAGCGATGGTCATCGGACTCTCCGTTATCCTGATCATCACCAGCCTCGTGATGGTCCTGCTCGTCCTGCTGCACAAGGGTAAGGGCGGCGGGCTGTCCGACCTGTTCGGCGGCGGTGTGAGCTCAACCCTCGGCTCGTCTTCGGTCGTCGAGCGGAACCTGGACCGCATTACGATTTTCTTCGGGATCCTGTGGTTCGTGTGCATTATCGCCCTCAACTTCCTGGTTAATCACTAACCTGTAGTCCTATCCCGCACCGAAGTTATCTCCCGCATCGAAGTTCTGGCTTGGTAGCTCTATGGCCTTCAAGGGGTGATCTGTGAGTAGTGGCAACGCCATCCGCGGCAGCAGGGTCGGCGCGGGTCCGATGGGAGAAGCAGAGCGCGGCGAGGCCGCGCCGCGTGTGTGGGTCTCCTTCTGGTGCGCGAACAAGCACGAGACGCGGCCGAGTTTCGCGACCGACGCCGCGATCCCTGACACCTGGGAGTGCCCGCGCTGCGGCAACCCCGCGGGCCAGAACGAGCATGCCCCGCCGAACCCGCCCCGCGTCGAGCCCTACAAGACGCACCTCGCCTACGTGAAGGAGCGCCGCAGCGACTCCGACGGCGAGGCCATCCTGGCCGAAGCCCTAGCCCGCCTCCGCGGCGCCTGAGCTCCGAGGCCCCAGCCCGCCCGCGCCCCGCCCGCACCTAGCCTCGCGCCAAGCTTCGCGGCGCCTGAGCTTCGGAGCCCTAGCCCCGCGGCGCCCGCTCGTCATGAAACCCCGGTTCCACTGCGTTCGAACGCACTGGAACCGGGGTTTCATTGCGTTTCGCTGGGCGCTTGAGCGCCTCGGCAGAGGTCGTGATGGTGCGGATGGGAAGCCTGGGACGGGAACTGGCAGCGGCCAGGGCCGAACGGATGGCGCTGACGACCGTTCCGGGCTGGGTCCGGATCTGGCGCGGGGTGAAATGCAGCACGGTGATGCCATGCGCGGCCATCCGCGCGTCGCGGGCCAGGGTGCGCTCGTGGTCCTGCGGAGACAGGTGGTAAGCGCGGGAGTCGACCTCGCCCGCCACTCCGGCCTCCGGCCACCACGCGTCCGGGCTGGCGATGAACTCCTCGTCCGCGTACAGCCGAGGATTGAACACGGGTTCCGCGATCTTGGCCCGCCTGAGCAGATGACCTCGGAGCCGCAAAGCCAACCGCATGAAACCCCGGATCCATGGCGTTCGAACGCGCTGAATCCGGGGTTTCATGGCGTTCAGCAGCCCCGGGCGCTGCTAGAGGCCTTCGTTGATCAGGCGGCCGGCCTGCTCGTACTTGGCGGGCTTGTACTTCTTGAAGTAGAAGGCGGTGCCGACTCCGGCCAGCACCACCACGGCGTCGATCGGGCCCAGCCAGTTCGCGTACGGATAGGCTCCCGCACCGAGGAAGTCGATGTTCGTGAACAGCAGGTACACCACGTAGGCCTGGGAGATGAAGGCGAGCAGCGGAGCCAGCCTGGTCCGCCACCAGTGCGCCTCGTCCCGGTGGAAGCGCTCGAAGTAGACCAGGATGGCGAGCGAGACCACCGCCTGGACCGACAGGATGATGATCACGCCCATCACCGCCATCAGGCCGTAGAGCTGGATGTAGGCCTGGGAGTTGGGGTCGTTGCTGCCGGTGAAGATGGCGAACAGGCCGATGATGATGGCGGCCACGACCGACTGGGTGACGGACGCGATATGCGGGCTCTTCCACCTGGGGTGGGTCTTGCCGAGCGCCCGCGGGGCCAGGCCCTCGCGGCCGACGGAGTACAGGTAGCGCGCGCTGGTGTTGTGGAAGGCCATGCCGCAGGCGAAGGAACCGGTGATGATCAGGTAGCTCATCACCGAGGCGACCCAGTGCCCGGCGTACTGGCCGGCCGGGATCAGGAAGAAATGGGCCGCGTCCTTCTGCGACTGGGCGA
>DAIOWL010001116.1:2220-2511 GCA_036758545.1 Streptosporangiaceae bacterium
GCCGTAGTTCGGCGCGCTCTCGAAGCCGACCCAGGACCAGAAGGCGAAGAACAGGCCGATGCCGATCGCGCCCGCCGCGAGCTTGCCCTCCGCCGGGAAGCCCTTGAAGGCGTTGACGGGGTTGAGCGGGGCGGCGGTGACGTGCCCGCGGGCGAACAGGAACACGTCGAAGATGACCAGGATGACGACCTCGCTGATCAGCCCGATGGCGAGCACCATGCTGGAGACCCGGACGTCGAAGTAGGTCAGCATGCTGATGATCAGCACCATGCCGAGGGCCAGCCACGGCCA
>DAIOWL010001117.1:0-1577 GCA_036758545.1 Streptosporangiaceae bacterium
CCCGACCTGGCCAGATCCTGGATGATCAGCTCGCCGGAGGCGCCGCCGGCCAGCCCGGCGGCGAGCACGTCGTGCCCGAAGGAGTGCAGCAGCCGCGCCACCGTCACGCCGCGGCCGCCCGCCCGGTAGCCGGGCCGGGAGATGGGAGTGATGTCGTCGGCCGCCTTGCCCGTGGCGTAGGCCACGTGCAGCGCCGCGTTGAGCGTGACCGTGACGATCACGTCGCCGCTCACTGGCTCCCTGCCTTCCCGGTGACGTGGGGTGGGACCGTTCGGCCTATTATGCGTGGCCATGCACAACGGATTCGAGGACCTCGACCTGGACCGGCTACGGCGGCGGCGCAGCGAGAAGTGGCAACTGCACCCGCCGGACGTGCTGCCGGCGTTCATCGCGGAGATGGACTACGACCTGGCCGAGCCCGTGGCGGCGGCGCTGCGCGCGGCCGTCGACATCGACGACTGCGGGTACGCCACGTCGGACGGCGTCGGCGAGACATTCGCCGCGTTCGCCGCGGCCCGGCACGGCTGGGCGGTCGACCCGGGCCGGGTGCACCTGGTGCCGGACGTGATGGCCGGCTTCGACGCCATCCTGGCGCTGGCCACCGAGCCGGGCGACGGCGTGGTCATCAACCCGCCGGTGTACCCGCCGTTCTTCCAGCACATCGGCTTCGCGCGGCGGCGGGTGATGGAGGTGCCGCTGGTCCGCGAGGGCGGCCGCTGGGAACTCGACTTCGCCGGGCTCGAGGCGGCGTTCGCTGCGGGCGCGCGCGCTTACCTGCTGTGCAGCCCGCACAACCCGACCGGGCGGGTGTTCTCAGCGGCCGACCTGGACCGGATCGGGTCGCTCGCCGAGCAGTACGGCGTGCTGGTGCTCGCCGACGAGATCCACGCCCCGCTCACCCTGCCCGGCGCCCGGCACACGCCGTTCGTCTCGCTCGGCGGCGCGGCGGCCGAGCACGGGGTCACGCTGGCCTCGGCGTCCAAGGCGTTCAACGTGGCCGGCCTGAAGGGCGCGGTGGCGGTGGCGGGTTCGGCGGCCATGGAGCGGCTGCTCGCCCGGCTGCCTGCCTCGTGCCAGTACGGGGCCGGGCTGTTCGGCGTGCTGGCCTCGCTGGCCGCGTGGGATTCGGGAGCGGACTGGCTGGACGCGCTGCTCGGGCAGCTGGACCACGCCAGGGCTGAGTTCGGCCGGCTGCTCGGCGATCGGCTGCCCGGGGCGGCGTACACGCCGCCGGAGGCGAGCTACCTGGCCTGGGTGGACTGCGCGGGTCTCGGCCTGGGCCCGGAGCCGGCCGCGGTGTTCCTGGACCGGGGCCGGGTGGCCCTCGGCCGCGGGCTCGACTTCGGCGCGCCGGGCGACGGGTTCGTGCGGGTCACCATCGGCACCAGCAGCGCGCTGCTGGCTGACATCGTGGACCGGATGGCCGCGGCGGTGGAGGCGTAGTCTGACCGACGGCCGGACGCAGTGAAACCGGGAATTCCCAGACGCGGTGAAACCGGGAATCCACGGCGCTAGAGCGCAGTGGATCCGGGGTTTCATGACGTTCCGCCGGGGCGGGCACGCACGGATCGTGATGC
>DAIOWL010001117.1:1587-2505 GCA_036758545.1 Streptosporangiaceae bacterium
CGGATGGCCGCGGCGGTGCGGGCGTAGCCTGACTCGGCGGCCGTTTAGCTCGATCATGACGATCGGCCTGCTGCCGGACGCCTGCCGGACGCCTGCCGGACGCACTGGAACCCGGGCGCACTGGAACCGGGGTTTCATGGCGTTCCGCCGTGTCCGGCACGCGCGGATTGTGATGCTGATGGTGTCGGCGTGGCCTGAGTCCGGTTTCTCGAACGTGCCGCCCGGCCGCCGCCGACCATCGGCTACACGGCACTGCGCTCCAGCTACGAGGCATCCATGCCGCATGAGGGAACCGGGATGGGTGGGAGTGGCGGGGTTTAGGGGGTTCGGGTGCGGCAGAAGCAGGCGGCTAGGTGGTCGTTGACGATGCCGCAGGCCTGCATGGTCGCGTAGGCGGTGACCGGGCCGGTGAAGGTGAAGCCGTGCCGCTTGAGCTCGGCGCTCAGGGCTTTGGAGTCCGGCGTGGACGCGGGCACGTCGGCCAGCGTTCGCGGCGCCGGTCCCGGCTCGCCCGCGTACTTCCAGACCAGCGCGTCCAGGCCGTCGGGCAGGCCGAGCGTGGCGCGCGCGTTGGTGATCGCCGCGTTGACCTTGGACCGGTTCCTGACGATGCCGGCGTCGGCCATCAGCCGGGCGACGTCCTGCTCGCCGAACGCGGCCACGGCGGTGGGGTCGAACCCGGCGAAGGCGGCGCGGAAGTTCTCCCGCTTGCGCAGGATCGTCAGCCAGGACAGCCCGGACTGGAAGCCCTCCAGGCAGAGCCGCTCGAAGATCGCCGTGTCGCCGTGCAGCGGGCGGCCCCACTCCTCGTCGTGGTAGGCGATGTACTCGGGCGGGTTCAGCCCCCACGGGCAGCGCAGCTTCCCGTCTGGTCCCGCGACCGCGCCGTCGTCGCTCACCAGCCCTGCTCCTCGGCCG
>DAIOWL010001118.1:0-2501 GCA_036758545.1 Streptosporangiaceae bacterium
GGCCTGGTTTGATAACCAGATGGACGCGGATGCGATCGTGGTGGGCGCGGGGCTGGCGGGACTGACCGCAACCGCGGAGCTGGCCCGGGCCGGACGGCGGGTGCTGCTTCTCGATCAGGAGCCCGAGTCGAACCTGGGTGGCCAGGCCTTCTGGTCGTTCGGCGGCCTGTTCCTGGTCGGCAGCCCGGAGCAGCGCCGGATGGGCATCAAGGACTCTCACGAGCTGGCCTGGCAGGACTGGATGGGCAGCGCGTTCTTCGACCGCGGAGCCGACGACCCGGCGGGCGAGGACTACTGGGCGTACCGCTGGGCGCAGGCCTACGTCGACTTCGCTGCCGGGGAGAAGCGGTCCTGGCTGCATGGCATGGGGGTGCGGTGGCTTCCGCTGGTCGGCTGGGCCGAGCGGGGCGGCTACCTGGCCGACGGGCACGGCAACTCGGTGCCCCGCTTCCACGTCACCTGGGGCACCGGCCCGGCCGTGGTGGCCCCGTTCGAGCGGCAGGTCCGGGAGGCAGCGGATGCGGGCCTGGTCGGGCTGCGGTTCCGGCACCGGGTGGACGGGCTCACCGTCACCCGCGGGACGGTGGACGGCGTGCGGGGCGCGATCCTCGAGCCCAGCCAGGCCGCGCGTGGTACCCGCAGCTCACGCGTCCCGGCCGGCGAGTTCGAGTTGCACGCCCCCGCGGTGATCGTGACCTCCGGCGGCATCGGGGGCAACCTCGACCTGGTCCGCGCGACCTGGCCGGACCGGCTCGGCCCCGCCCCGGACCGGATGATCTGCGGGGTGCCCGAGCACGTCGACGGCCGGATGCTGGCCATCGCCGAACGGGCCGGCGGCCGCGTGGTCAACCGCGACCGGATGTGGCACTACACCGAGGGCATCCAGAACTGGGACCCGATCTGGGCCGGGCACGGCATCAGGATCTTGCCCGGACCGTCCTCGCTGTGGTTCGACGCGCGCGGCCGCAGGTTCCCGGCGCCGCATTTCCCCGGGTTCGACACGCTGGGCACGCTGGCGGCCATCCGGGCCACCGGCTTCGACTACTCGTGGTTCGTGCTCACCCAGAAGATCATCGAGAAGGAGTTCGCGCTGTCAGGCTCGGAGCAGAACCCCGACCTGACCGGCAAGGACATCAAGCTCACCCTGTCCCGGGTGCGGCCCGGCGCCGCCGGGCCGGTGGAGGCGTTCAAGAAGCACGGCGCCGACTTCGTGGTGGCCAGGACCCTGCCGGAACTGGTGGCGGGGATGAACAAGCTGACCCCGGAGCCGCTGCTCGAACTGGCCGACCTGGAGCGCCAGATCGTCGCGCGTGACCGGGAGATGGACAACCCGTTCAGCAAGGACCTGCAGGTCATGGCCATCTGGAACGCCCGCCGCTCGCGCGGCGAGCGGCTGGCCCGTACCGCGGCGCCGCATAAGATCCTGGACCCGAAGGCCGGGCCGCTGATCGCCGTCCGGCTCAACATCCTCACCCGCAAGACGCTGGGCGGCCTGCAGACCGACCTGTCCGGGCGGGTGCTCGGCCAGGACACGCCGCCTCAACCGGTGCCCGGCCTGTTCGCGGCGGGTGAGGTGGCCGGGTTCGGCGGCGGGGGGATGCACGGCTACCGGTCGCTGGAGGGGTCGTTTCTCGGCGGCTGCCTGTTCAGCGGCCGCCAGGCCGGGCGGGCCGTGGCCCGCGCGACCGGCGGCTTAGCGGTCAGCCGAACAGGCGCCGGAACAGCTCGTCGATGGTGTCGGCGCCGGCCTGCATCGCCGCCTCCTTGTCCTGCGCCCGGGCCACGAGCAGCGCCACCTCGTTGACCGAGGCGAGCAGCACGTGGGCGAGCGTGTCGGCCAGTTCCGGCCGCAGCTTCCCCTCCATGGCGATGAGCTGGAGAATCGCCTTGATCCCGCCGAGGGCGTGGTCTTCCTCCATGGCCCGCCACCGCTCCCAGCCGAGCACCGAAGGCGCGTCGATCAGCAGGATCCGCTGCACCACCGGATCGCCCGCGAGCCGGATCCAGTTGAGGGACCCGGCCCGCAGCGCGGCCACCGGGCCGTCCGCCCCGGCCGCGGCGGCGAGGGTCTGCGTCCCCACGCTGGTCTCGACCTCCTCGGCCACGGCCTCGAACAGGGCCTCCTTGCTCGCGAAGTGGTGGTAGAGGGAGCCCCGGCTGACCCCCGCCTCGCGGAGCACCGCCTCGATCGAGGTGTCCTCGTAGCCGCGTTCGGCGAACATGCGGGTGGCGATCGCGACCAGCTGGCTCCGCGTCGCCTCCCCGCGGGCGACGTTCTTGTTCGGTCGGTCCATCGCGGCTCCTCCCGGTCCCAGGTGGCACTGCGCTAATCGCTTGACAAACCGACTGTCGGTTTGTTTCTATAAACCGACAGTCGGTCTACTAAGACTAGCGCATCTACTAGGAAGGCGATCGTAATGCAGCTCACTGAACTCGAGGCCCACCGGCACAGCATCGCCACCCGTTCAGGCGAGATCAGCTACATCGACATCGGCCCGGAG
>DAIOWL010001119.1:0-2498 GCA_036758545.1 Streptosporangiaceae bacterium
GGCAGCTGGCTGGTCGCCGCCATGACCTCGAGGGCGTAGGCGTAGGCCTTGGGCTGGTCCAGGTCGATCTGGGCGTACAGCGCCTGCTTGCCGATGCCCTTGCTGTCGGCCGATCCCCTGGTGACCCGGTCGAGCAGATCCTGCACCGCGGAGTCGAGCTGGTCCGCGGGCACCACCCGGTTGACCAGCCCCCAGTCAAGCGCGGTGCGCGCGTCGATGACGTCACCGGACATGGCCAGCTCGGCGGCCCGCTTGCGGCCGACGTTCCTGGCGATGGCCACCATCGGGGTGTGGCAGAACCATCCGCCCTTGCCGCCGGGCGCGGCGAAGCCCGCGTTCTCGCTGGCCACGGCCAGATCGGCGGTGGCCACCAGCTGGCATCCCGCCGCGGTGGCCAGCCCGTGCACCCGCGCCACCACGGGCTGGGGTACCTGCTGGATCAGCGTCATCAGATCGGTGCAGGTGGCCAGCAGCGCCCGCATGTACGGCAGGTCCGCGCCGGCCGTGTCGGCGAAGTCATGCCCGGCGCTGAACACCGGGCCGTTGCCCGCCAGCACGATGCCCAGCACGTCGCTGCTCCCCAGCTCGCCGAACGCCGTGATCAGCTCGCGCATGTGCTCGAGCGACAGGGCATTGCGGCGCTGCGGCCGGTTCATCGTAACGGTGGCGAAGTCGCCTGAGCGCTCCACCACGATGTGCTCGAAATCCATATGACTAAGGTAAGGCGATAACGATCACGCCGTGAAGGAGGAGCGCGATGCCGCGCAGCCCGCAGGAAGTCTTCCAGCATCACGCCGAGGCCCTGGGAGCGGGTGACCTGGACGGGATCGTCGAGGACTACTCCGACGACGCGGTCTTCATCACCCCGGACGGCATCAAGCGGGGCAAGGACGGCATCCGGGAGGCGTTCACCAAGCTGCTCGCCGACGTGCCCAACGCGGACTGGGCGCTGCCGACGCAGATCTACGACGGCGACGTGCTCTTCCTGGAGTGGACCGCGACGGCCGCCGCGACCAAGGTCGAGGACGGGATCGACACGTTCATCTTCCGGGACGGGCAGATCCGGCTGCAGACGGTTCGGTACACGCTGCAGCACACGAGCTGAGGACGAGCGGATAACCCAGGCCGTTCGGACCCTATGGTCAGCTAGCGGCGCGGGCCGAGACCGGCCTCGCGGCCCGCCAGGCCACGGCGGTGGCGGCCAGCGCGGCCAGCGCCGCGGCGAACATCGCGGCGCGGTCGCCGGAGACCCCGATCCCGCCGCTGACGCTGACGGCCACGGCCGGCAGCAGGGCCGCTCCCACCGCGGCGCCGATCTGGCGGCTGGTGTTGATCATGCCGCCGACCAGGCCCTGGTCGGCGTCGGCCATGCCGCGGCTGGCCAGCACGGTCGAGCCGAGCGCGGTGCCCGCGGTGCCGAAGCCGATCAGCGTGACCACGAACAGGACCGGGCTGTAGCCGGCCGCGGGCAGCTGGGTCAGCACCAGGAAGCCGGCCGCCGCGCAGGCGGCGGTCAGCACCAGCAGCCGCCGGACGCCGATCTTGCCCGCCAGCCGCGGCCCGACCACGCCCGCGGCGAACCCGACCACGCCCTGCGGGGCGATGATCAGGCCGGTGAGCAGCGGCGACTCGTGCAGGACCTGCTGCAGGTACAGGGAGAGCACCAGCAGCTCCCCGCCGTTCCACAGGCCGAGCAGGAAGGCCAGCGTGGTCCCGTCCCGCAGTCCCTTGCGGTGCAGCAGTGACGGCCGGATGAGCGGTTGCGGGTGCCGGGTTTCCGCCTTCATGAAGACGGCTACGGCCGCGGCGGCTGTGGCGGCGGCCGCGATGACCAGCGGTGAGGTCCAGCCCAATACGACGCCCTGGGAGACCGCGAAGACGGCAAGGGTGACCGCGCCGGTGATCAGAAGCGCGCCGCGGACGTCCAGCCGGATCTTGTTTCTTGCCGCTGCGGCTCGGTCCCTCTGGCCGAGGACGGCCGGGGACAGGGCGGCGGCGATCAGGCCGACCGGGACGTTGACCAGGAACACCGCGCGCCAGCTGGTGAACTGCACCAGCACCCCGCCGAGGACCTGGCCGGACACGAAGCCGACGCTCGAGACGGCGCCGTAGAGACCGATAGCCCGGGTACGTTCGGCGCCTTCGGGGAAGCCGGTGGTGATGAGCGACAGCGCGGCCGGGGCGACGATGGCGGCGCCCGCGCCCTGCACGACGCGCGCCGCGATCAGCAGCACGGGGTCCTGGGCGAGGCCGCCGGCCAGGCTGGCGAGGGCGAATGCGACCAGGCCGATGACGAACATGCGGCGCCGGCCGAGCAGGTCAGCGGCCCGGCCGCCAAGAATAAGAAGGCCGCCGAACGAGATGGCGTATCCCGTCACGATCCACTGGACTGCATCGGCGGGCATATGAAGTTCGCGCTCGATCGACGGCAGCGCGACGTTCACGATGCTGAAGTCGAGGACGACCATGAACGCGGCGACGAGGATGAGGGCCAGCTG
>DAIOWL010001120.1:0-2492 GCA_036758545.1 Streptosporangiaceae bacterium
ACCGGCACGATGTGGTCGACGCCCTGCACGATCGCGTAGTTGTTGAACATGCCGCCGCTGGACGCGCAGACCCCCATCGAGATCACCCACTTGGGGTCGGACATCTGGTCGTAGATCTGCCGGAGCACCGGGGCCATCTTCTGGCTGACCCGGCCGGCCACGATCATCAGGTCGGCCTGCCGCGGGGTGTTCGAGGCCCGCTCCATGCCGAACCTGGCCAGGTCGTGCTTTGGCCCGCCGGTCTGGAATAGCTCGATGGCGCAGCAGGCCAGGCCGAAGGTGGCCGGCCAGACCGAGCGCGCCCGCGCCCAGCCCGCCAGCTTCTCCACCGAGGTCAGCAGCACCCCGCTGGGCAGCTTTTCTTCAACACCCATGGCTAATCCCATTCCAGGCCGCCGCGCCGCCAGACGTAGGCGTACGCGACCAGCACAGTGAAGACGAAGGTGACCATCTCGATCAGGCCGAAGGCGCCGAGCTTGTTGAAGGCGACCGCCCAGGGATACAGGAAGATGATCTCGATGTCGAACACGATGAACAACATCGCGGTCAGGTAGTACTTGACCGGGACCTTGCCCCCTAGCGGCGGAGTCGGCGTCGGCTCGATGCCGCACTCGTAGCTCTCCAGCTTGGCCCGGTTCCACCGCTTGGGCCCGGCGATGGCGCCGAACGTGACGGAAAAGATGGCAAAACCGGCCGCCAGCACGGCCAGCACGAAGATCGGAAGATACAGCCTCATCGTGGTTTCCTCCCTCCACAGGCCGGATGCCAACTGCCTATCCTAGGGATGACCGGCATGGCCCCTCACTCAGGGTTAGGTACGAGCCTGGACAGGCCGTTGACCAGCCGGTCTGATGCATCGCCCCGCGGATCGGTCAGGTTGGCCAGCAGCTTGAGGGCGAACCGCATCAGGGCCGGACGGCCCATGCTGTGCTTGGTCGCGATGCGCATCAGCGTCGGCTTGCCGATCAGCTTGACGAAGGTGCGGCCGAGCGCATAGTAGCCGCCGTAGGCCTGGTTGAGCGCGTGCGGGTAGCCCGCCAGCACCCGTTCCGTCTCCGCCCGTCGCGACCGGGCCAGCGCCTGCACGATCGTGCGGGCCAGGATCTCGCCCGACTCCATCGCGTACGCGATGCCCTCGCCGTTGAACGGGTTCACCATGCCGCCGGCGTCACCGGCCAGCAGCAGGCCCTGGTAATAGTGCGGGGTGCGGTTGAAGCCCATCGGCAGGGCCGCGCCGCGGATCGGCTGGGTCCGGTTCTCCTCGGTGAAGCCCCACTCGGCCGGCATGCCCTCGAGCCACTTGCGCAGCAGGGCGTGGTAGTCCGTGTGGCCGAAGGCGGCGCTGGTGTTCAGCAGCCCCAGCCCGACGTTGGAGGTGCCGTCGCCCATGCCGAAGATCCAGCCGTAGCCGGGCAGCAGCCGGTCGCCGTCCCACAGGTCGAGCCAGGACTCCAGGTAGTCGTCGTCGTGCCGGTGCGTCCGGTAGTACGTCCTGACCGCCACGCCGAGCGGCCGGTCGTCACGTTTACGCAGGCCCATGGCTACGGACAGGCGCGAGGAGTTACCGTCCGCCGCGACCACGACCCGGGCCAGGTAGGTGCGGTCCTCCCCGCCGTCCGTGTCCTTGGCCGCGACACCGGTCATCCGCCCGGTGCGCTCGTCGCGGACCGGGCCGGTCACCGTGACGCCCTCGAGCAGCCGCGCCCCGGCCTGCTGGGCCCGGCGGGCCAGCGTCTCGTCCAGGTCGAGCCGGGTGCGGACCAGGCCGTAGCCGGGATAGCTGGCCAGTTCGGGCCAGGGCAGCTCCAGCCGCTTGCCCGCGCCGATGACCCGCAGGCCCTTGTTGCGCACCCAGCCGTCCTGCTCGCTGACGCTGATGCCCATGCCGACCAGGGTCTTGACCGCCCGCGGGGTCAGCCCGTCGCCGCACACCTTCTCCCGCGGGAACCTCGACTTATCGAGCAGCAGCACGTCCAGCCCGGATTGTGCCAGGTAGAAGGCGGTGGTGGCGCCGGCTGGACCGGCGCCCACGACAATAACGTCGGCCTCGGCGTCGGGCTGCTTTTTCGGGGCGGGGGGAGCGTGCTCGGTCACTTGATCAGATCCTGGTGTTCTTGTGAACCGCTTCACAAATTCTTTGCCATCAGTTTAGACCTAGCGGGTCCTGGCTTGGTGCGGGGGCAGCGTTCTCGCGGCCGCCGACCGCCGGGGCAGTGTGCCCCGGGGCCAGTGTTCCGGGGTCAGTGCCCCCGGTCAGGCGCGCCGGGCGACGTGCACGGCCACCGCGCCCAGGCTCAGGTTTCGCCATCGCACCGCCGACCAGCCGGCCGTCTTGATCAGGTCGGCCAGCTCGCGCTGGGCCGGCCAGTCCACGATCGACTCGGCCAGGTACTCGTAGGCTTCCGGGTTACGGGCCGCCCGCCGGGCCATCGCGGGCAGGACATGGAGCAGGTAACGCCGGTAAAGCATATCGGCCGGGGCGATCGTGATCG
>DAIOWL010001121.1:0-2491 GCA_036758545.1 Streptosporangiaceae bacterium
TCGTCGATGCGGCCGAGCATCTCGGCCGGGTCGGCGTAGACCCGGTACGCCCCGGCCCGCTCGAGTTCCTCCCGGCCGTACCCGCCGGACAGCACCCCGACCCCCAATGCCCCGGCTCGCCGCGCCGCGAGCAGGTCCCACACACTGTCGCCAACCACCATCGCGTACCGGGGGTCCACGCCGAGCTCGGCCGCCGCGGCCAGGAACAGGTCGGGGTCGGGCTTGGCGTGCCGGACCAGGTCCCTGGTGATCATCGGGGTGTCCTCGGGCAGCCCGAGCAGGCCCAGCGCGGGCCGCGCCGTGGCCGCGTACCCGCTGGTCGCGATCGCCCAGCGGACGCCGGCGTCGGTGAGCGCGGCGAGCAGCTCGCGCGCCCCGGGCAGCGCGGTCACCGAGTCCATCTGGGCCCGGTACTCGGCCGCGTGCGCCTGCTGCAGCGCATCGATGTCCTCCTTGGACAGCGACCGCCCGGTCTCCCGCAGCAGCGCGGTCACGAACAGGCCGCCGCTCATCCCGATGCGCCGGTGGATCCGCCACACCGACAGCTCGATGCCGATCCTCATCAGCGCCGTCCGCCACGCGATGACGTGCTGGTAGACGCTGTCGATCAGCGTCCCGTCCAGGTCGAACAGGAAGGAGGGGCTCGGTGACTCGAGGTACGACGCCATAGCCCCAGTTTCCTTCATCCCTAACGGGCCGAGTATCCGCCCCCGCCCCGGCTCTCCGCCCCGCCCGGGTCAGACGCCGCCGACGGCGATCACGCCCTGCATCGTGCCGAGGAAGGCGTGGCTGCCGGTCATCGACATCGAGGAGAAGTGCGGCAGCGCGGTGCGCAGGCCCAGCGAATCCCTGGTCGCGCCGGTCGCCTGGTCCAGTTCGTACAGTGTGCCGCCCTGATAGTCGATGACCCAGACCGCGCCGCCGCCGATGACCGGGGAGCCCTGCGCCTGGGACGGGCCGCGCCACCGGACCCGGATCTTGTGCCCTGCGGTGTCGACTGCGGCCAGCCCGCCCTGCGCGCACGGCTCGTACACGATGCTGCCCTGGACCGCGGCCCCGCCGTACGCCTCGCACACGTCCGCCTGGGCGACCTGGCCGCCGACGCCGCCCAGGTGAGCCGAATCGACCAGGTACGCGGTGCCGCGCTTGCCGTCCTCGAGCAGCATCCCGTCTGGCAGCAGCGCGGGCTGGGTGGAGCCGAGGTCCAGGTCGTGCGCGTTGTCATCGGCCCAGGTGGCCGGCGCGAAGACGCCGGTCCGGTGTAGCTCGGGGGACAGCGCGGTTACCGAGTCGCTGTTGTCGAAGCGGCTGCCGGTCTCCTCGCCGTTACCCACGCTGACGTACATGGTGCCGTCCGGGCCGGTGACCGGGCCCGCGGTGCCCCACACGGCCCCCTCGCGCGGGGTCGGCACCACGTAGGAGATCAGCGGCCCGCTGCCGCTGAGCGGGATGCCCACCACCGAGCCGCGGTACGGACCGCAGTCTCCATACAGCCCGCCGAACGCCACGTACACCCGCCCGCCCGCCATGGTGAGGGCGGGCCGCTGCTGGTCGTACCGCGGCTGCCCGTCAGGGGTCGGAATGTCGCGCTCTATCCGTACCGCGCCGTCGCGCACCGAGATGCCCACCAGCACGTGGTGGTATCCCGTGGTCTCGGCCACCGCGTAGACCAGCCCGCTGGCCGGGTTGTAGACCGGCGTCCCGGTGATGCCGAGCGGGTCGATGTTGCCGCACGGCAGGTCCGACAGCGGTACCGGTGTGCCGACGTGCCGGTGCCAGATCACCCGCCCGGTCGCCTGGTCGAGCGCGTATATCGAATCGTTTTCTGTGGCCGCGATGACCAGCTGGCCGACCAGCAGCGGCTGGCCGTAGACCGCGCCGTCCAGCTGGACCCGCCAGCTCACCGTCAGCGGGCCCGGCCTGGCCGCGTCGGCGGCCACGCCGGACCGGGCGAAGTCGCGCCCGTAGGTGGGCCAGGCGGCCTCGGGATGAGCGCCGCTGTCCTGTCCCGGGGTCAGCGTCCTGGACGGAGGCGCCGAGCCTGACGACGTGCTGGCCCCCGGACCCGAGCACGCCGCGGCGGCGGCCAGGACGCCGCCCGTCAGTGCCGCTGCCGCGAGCCTGGCCGTGCGCCCGAGCCTCATCCGCATCCCTCCAGTCTGCTCCGCCCCTCCCACCCGTTACCCACGGTTCGGGATGGCATCATGGTTCAGATGCCTGGAAGTAGCGCGCCGTCCGGAATCGACACGTTCGTGGCGATCGGTGACAGTTTTACCGAAGGGCTCAACGACCCGGCTCCTGACGGCGGGTTCCGCGGCTGGGCCGATCTGGTCGCCGGGGCCCTAGCCGCGCAGCGGCCCGGCATGAGCTACGCCAACCTGGCCGTCCGCGGGAAGCTCGTGGCCCAGGTGGCCGCCGAGCAGCTGCCGCGGGCCGTCGAGCTGGCGCCGGACCTGGTCAGCCTGGCCGCGGGCGGGAACGACATCCTGCG
>DAIOWL010001122.1:0-2488 GCA_036758545.1 Streptosporangiaceae bacterium
TACGACTGTCCGGCAACCGGGTGCGGAGATCTGGGCTCTAGGGAGGCAGGGACATAGGGGCGAGGAAGCGTGATGCTGCCAAACGATAGGGCCCAGCCCGCGGCACCGGACAAGCCGAGCTGGGGGGCCCGGCTGCTGCATGCGTACCGGCAGTATCCGCTGTGGCTCAAGGTCGTCATCGTCATCGCCGCCATTCCCCTGGCCGAACTGATCCTGCTGGCCGCGCTGGTCTACGCCATCGTCGCGCTGACCCAGGGACGACGCACCGTCGGTGCCTCTATCGCGGTCGCGCTCTGGGGCCTGACAATCTTCTCCTTCGCCTACAAGGACAACAGGACCTGGCTCTATACGGTGATCCTGCTGCCCTTCGCGGTCGTGCTGGCCGCCCACGCCAAGCCGCTGGCCCGCAGCTTCGTCCCCTGCCGCACGGTCGCCTGGGTTCTGGCCTGGTCGGTGCCGGCCGGCGTCCTTGCCCTGAAGACCGCCTCGGGCCAGCCGTTCGTCGGCACGATCACCGCGTGGCTGCTGGCCGCGGCCGTGCTCGGCTGGCGGATGGCCAAGAGCATCCAGGACGCCCGCATGTACGGCCGGGGTAACTGGGAACGGCCCGCGGGAAACGCGCCTCCTCGTCCGGCGGGTCAGCCCGGCGCCCATCCTGGTTCCGCGACCCCCGGTGTCCGGGCGCAGGCCGCGGCGCTGCCCTACGCCGAGCACGCCGCCCGCGACCACCAGGGCGGCACCCCCCGCCCGCGGCCCCCGATCTCGGTCGAGGACGCGATGGCCGAGCTCGACGCGATGATCGGGCTGACCCCGGTCAAGGAGCAGGTCCGCTCGATCGCCGCCTCCATCGAGGCGGCGCGGCGGCGCACGGTGGCCGGCATCAGCACCGAGCGGCCGATGCGGCACTTCGTCTTCCTCGGCCCGCCCGGCACCGGCAAGACGACGGTGGCCCGGGTGCTGGCCAAGATCTTCTACGCGTTCGGCCTGCTGGCCACGCCCGAGGTGATCGAGGCGCACCGGGCCGACCTGGTCGGCGAGTACCTCGGCGCGACCGCGATCAAGACCAACGAGCTCGTCGAGTCCGCCCTCGGCGGGGTGCTGTTCATCGACGAGGCCTACAGCCTGGTCAACGAGGGCGACGGGCAGGCCGACCGGTTCGGCCAGGAGGCCGTGCAGGCGCTGCTCAAGCGGGCCGAGGACAACCGCGACAACCTGATCATCATCCTGGCCGGGTACGAGAAGCAGATGGAGTCCTTCCTGGCCTCCAACCCCGGCCTGGCCTCCCGGTTCGCGACCCGGCTGAAGTTCCCGAGCTACTCCCCGAACGAGATGATGGCGCTGGCCCAGGCCGCGATCGAGCGCCGCGGCGAGCGGCTCGACGGGGACGCGCGGCCGGTGCTCTACCGCAAGTTCGAGGAGGTCGGCCGCCGCCGGATCGCCGATGACCTGGGCAACGGCCGGTTCGTCCGGAGCCTGATCGAGAAGGCCGGCCAGGCCCGCGACGTGCGGGTGATCACCAGCACGACGAACCCCGCCGAGCAGGACCTGCTCACCATCCGCGCGGGCGACCTGGAGCAGGGCTACGCCGAGCTCACCAGCAGGCTGCGCGGCTACGAGGACACGCCCACGGTGGAGGGCGCGCTGGCCGAGCTCGACTGGCTGGTCGGCCTCGACCCGGTCAAGCAGCAGGTCCGGGCGATCGCCGCGCAGTTGCGGGTGGCCAAGATGCGCAGCCGGCAGGGGCTGAGCAGCCAGCCCCCGGCCCGGCATTTCGTCTTCACCGGCCCGCCGGGCACCGGCAAGACCACGGTGTCCCGCATCCTCGGCCGCATCTTCGCCGCGCACGGGCTGCTGGTCCGGCCCGAGGTGATCGAGGCGCACCGGGCCGACCTGGTCGGCGAGCACCTCGGCTCGACCGCGATCAAGACCGGCAAGCTGATCGACTCGGCCATGGGCGGCGTGCTGTTCATCGACGAGGCCTACTCGCTGAACAACGCCGGTTACGACGGCGGCGACGCGTTCGGCTCCGAGGCGGTGCAGACGCTGCTCAAGCGGGCCGAGGACGACCGGGACCGGCTGGTCATCGTGCTGGCCGGCTACCCGGACGACATGGACAGGTTCCTGCGCAGCAATCCCGGCCTGGCGTCACGGTTCAGCACCCGGGTCACCTTCCCCAGCTACAGCCCGAACGAGCTGGTGGAGATCTCCGGCCGGCTGGCGAAGGGAGCCGACGACCGGTTCGACCCGGCCGCCCTTGAGGTGCTCCACACCATCTTCGCCCACGCCTGCGCCGAGGGACGGATCGACGAATTGGGCAACGGCCGGTTCGCCAGGTCCCTGTACGAGCGCGCCTGCGCCTGCCGTGACCTGCGGGTGGAGAACCTGGCCGACCCGTCGCGGGACGACCTGATCACCCTGACCGCCGCCGACGTGGAGGCGGCGTACCGCGAGCTGGATCACGGCAGGCCGCGTAACCCGATCGCCGTCC
>DAIOWL010001123.1:0-2484 GCA_036758545.1 Streptosporangiaceae bacterium
GAGGACCTGGCCCGCACCATCATCGCCGAGACCGGCCTGGACATGACCCGGTTCCCCACCGCCGCCCACCTGGTGTCCTGGGCCGGGCTGTGCCCCTCAGCCCGCCAGTCCGGCCCCCGTACCCGGGCCGGGAAGAAGGGCCAGGGCAACGGCTATCTCCGCGGCAGCCTCGGCCAGGCCGCCCTCGGCGCCTCCCGCACCGCCACCTTCCTCGGCGAGCGCTACCACCGGATCGCCCGCCGCCGCGGCAAGGCCAGGGCCCAGGTCGCCGTGGCCCGCTCCATCCTGGTGATCATCTGGCACCTGCTCAAAGATCCCGCCGCCCGGTACGCCGACCTCGGCCCCGGCTACTACCAGGCCCGCCTCGACACTGACCGCAAGCTCCGCAACCACATCCGCCAGATCCAGGCCCTCGGCTTCGACGTCACCCTGACCAAGACCGCCTGACCCAATACCGCCCCTGACCAGGCCCGATCACCGCGCCAGGCCCGGGTCCGCTGCCGCGCGCCCAGCTGGGGTTGTCTATTTTCCGGTCAGAAGACGCACGTGTCATCACCGGCGGCGTGGACACCCACGCCGGCATGCATGTCGCCGCCGCGCTGGATCCCGTCGGCGGGCTGCTCGGCGTGCGGGAGTTCCCCGCCACCGCAGCCGGGTACGGCAGCTTGCTGAGCTGGCTGCGCAGTTTCGGGACCCTCACCGTGGCCGGCGTCGAAGGGACCGGCAGCTACGGCGCGGGCCTGGCCCGCCACCTGGCCGCGGCCGGGGTGCGTGTCGTGGAAGTGGACCGCCCCGACCGCCAGGACCGGGCCCGGCAGGGCAAGTCCGACCCGCTGGATGCGGTCAGCGCGGCGCGGGCGGCGCTGTCCGGGAGGGCGTCGGGGGCGCCGCGGGGCCGTGACGGCGCGGTGGAGGCGGTCCGGGCGCTGATGGTCGCCAAGCGCAGCGCCCGCCAGGAGCGGACCCAGGCGATCAACCAGGCCCGGGCGCTGATCATGACCGGCCCGGAGGAGCTGCGGGCCCGGTTCGTCCGGCGCTCCCCGGCGCAGCTGGTGGAGGTGATCGCGGCGTTGCGGCCCCGGCCAGGCGACGTGCCCGGGTATGCGACCCGGGTCGCACTGCGCGAGCTGGGCCGCCGCGCCCGGTTCCTGGACGCCCAGCTGGACCGGCTCGATGAGCTGATCGGCCCGCTGGTCACCGCCCGCGCGCCGGGCCTGCTGGCCCTGCACGGCGTCGGCCCGGATACCGCCGCGATGCTGCTGGTCGCCGCCGGCGATCACCCGGAGCGGCTGCGCAGCGAAAGCTCATGGGCGCACCTGTGCGGCGTCGCCCCGATCCCCGCTTCTTCCGGCAAGACCGCTGGCCGGTACCGGCTCAACCGCGGCGGCGACCGCCGGGCCAACAGCGCGCTGTGGCGGATCGTGATCGTCAGGATGAGCTCTCACCCGGCCACCCGGGCCTACGCTGACCGCCGCAGCAAGGAAGGACTGTCCAAGAAAGAGATCATCCGCTGCCTGAAGCGGTACGTCGCACGCGAGGTCTACCGCCAGCTCCGCAACGGCGCCTGACGCCCGCAGCTTCCCGGGGCGGCCCGGCCCTCATATCGGCTGCCGGACCCGTGCTTGGCCTTGAACCGATCTGCCGGCCGCCCCGGGATCCCCTCTTTCCGCCCGTGCTGGCCTTGTGACCTGGCAAGAACCCGCCCTCCGCTGCGAGCGAGCCGCCGCCGGGCTCACACATAGCCACCCGTTTCCCAAGGAGCATCACCATGAACACCACCGTGATCCCCGTCGACGAGCTGATCTGCCAGCTCCTGGACGCCGCCGACGGAATCCTTGCCGGCACCGCCGCCGTGAAGCCGATCATCAGTCACGAGAACTTCCTGCACCGTGACGACTTCCGCCGCATCATCCGTGCCGGCACCAGCATCAGCACCGGCCAGCCGCTCGCTGTCACCGGCTGGGACGCTGCCCTGTGTGCCCTGGAGGCCGGGCAGATGCCCTGCGCGTCCTCCGAGCAGGCCATCTTGCGGATCGCCGCCAGCCCCGGCGATCCGGAAATCCCCGTCCGCCTGCGCACCGTCCCGGGCAACCTCGACACCCGTAACGTCACCCTGGTCGCTGACGCCATCACCGCCGCCAACGGCTAACCAGCAAGCCACGCCGGAAAGCTCAGCCCGCCAGCCCGCCGCGGCTGCAGCCACAGCTTCCGGAGCGGCCTGGCCCTCAGATCGGCTGCCGCACCCGTGCTGGCCTCTATCCGATCTGCCGGCCGCTCCGGATCCCGTTACCCCGCTGACCACGTGACCTAATAGGAGCCTGCCCTCCTGCCCGGAGCGGCCCATCCCTGTCGTGTCCGTCCCCCAGCAAACCCACATTCGTCAAATTCCAGATGACCGAGGAGAAGGCCTTGACGAGAAATAGGAGCATCGGATATTGCGTGTCGCGCGACGCCGGGGCTGTCACCGTTGGTAAGGTGCGCCCG
>DAIOWL010001124.1:0-2483 GCA_036758545.1 Streptosporangiaceae bacterium
GGATGGTGCCGGCGCCGGTCGACCACATGTACTGCGACAACTCGGTGATGGACCTCGCCCACCAGACCGGCTGCCTGCGCTACCTGCCGGACGTGGTGATCGAGCACCTGCACCCGCTGGCCGGCAAGGCCGACTGGGATCCGGGCTACTGGCGGGTCAACCGTGACGAGCAGTATCAGGCCGACGAGACCGCCTACCGCACCTACTCGGCGGGGCCGTTCGCCGGCGACGTGCAGAAGATCCGCGCGCTGCGGGAGGTGACCGCGTGTCCGTGAGTTACGCGACCCCCGAGGAGCTCGCCTCGTTCCTGCAGGCCGACGACCTCGACCTGTCGACAGCGACCCTGGTGCTGCAGCTCACGTCGCAGATGTTCTCCACTCGGGCGAACACCATGTTCGTGCCGACCACCGTCACCTACCAGGTCGCGGCACTCGGCTACCGGCAACTGCAGCTGCCGTTCCGGCCCATCACCGCAGTGTCGGCGGTACGAA
This sequence comes from Streptosporangiaceae bacterium, assembly GCA_036758545.1. Lineage (GTDB taxonomy): Bacteria > Actinomycetota > Actinomycetes > Streptosporangiales > Streptosporangiaceae > Palsa-504. Next base: position 492 of record DAIOWL010001124.1, read on the forward strand.
TCGTGTCGGCTACGACCGGCACGCAGGTCATCACCGACTACAACCGCATCAAGACCGTGCTGTACCGGCTCATCGGGTTCGGCGTGCCGGGCGTGTTTCCGCCGGACATGATCGAGGTCGACCTGACCCACGGGTACGCGACGTGCCCGGATGACGTGAGGGGTGCCGTGCTGGAGTCGGCCGGCGCCGCATACCGCAGCCCGGACAACACCGTGCTGGCCGAGGCCATCGACGACTACTCGGTGAAGCGTTCCGCGCTCGTCGGCGGAGTCTCGCTCAGCCCGGCAGCGGCCGCGCTCGCCGACCTGTACCGCGGCCAGATGGGGGCCTGACCCGATGCCTGACGAACCGCCGCAGCCGGCCACCGGCTGGCTGCTCACCATCACTGCCGAGGCCGAGGTCATCCCCGCGCCGCAGCCCGCTGACCAGGAAGACGAGGATGAGTCATGACCGTCGGATTGTCCGCGACGAACCTGGCGAACGCGTGGCTGAACAGCATGCGCGGCGGCGGCAACGGCGCCACGTTCACCGCCCCGGCGACCCTGTTCGTGCAGTTCCACACCGCCGACCCGGGCGCCTCGGGCACCACGGCAGTGTCGACCGGCCTGGCCACCCGCCAGGCGGTGACGATGGCTGCGGCGTCGGCCGGGTCGATGGCGCTGTCGAACACCCCGTCGGAGGTGGCGACCGGCTCGGACACGATCACGCACATCTCGATCTGGTCCGCATCCAGCGCCGGCACCTTCTACTACTCGGCGGCGCTCACGGCGTCGAAGTCGGTGACGTCCGGCGACACCCTGAATTTGTCGAGCCTGAATTTCAGCCTGTCCCCGATCGCGGCATGAGAGGCCTGGAATGAGCTTCGGACTCACCCTCACCAAGGCGGACATCGACCAGAAGGTCGGCGGCCTGGTCGTCAACGTCCGGGACTCTCTGGCGGCGTGCGCCCGGTTCTGCGACTTCCTCAACGACACGACGATCTTCGCCAACGATGCCGCGCTGACGGCGCTGGGCTACACGCAGGCCGAGGTGACCACGATGCGGGCGGCGTTCACCGACCTGAAGACGCTGTACAACGTGGCGCACGCTGCGGCGACGGTGGCGTCGGCGAACGACTTCTTCTTCAACGCCAAGCACGCCACCGGCACGGTCGTCTAGCTGAAGGGCGGCTGGTCCGATGGCCGCTGATGTTGTTGAGACCGTCAACTACCAGGAGGACTCGGCTTCGCCGCTGACGGTGTCGAAGCCGGCGTCGTTCGCGTCGGGGCAGCGGCTGATCTTCGTCATCTCGCAGGACGGTGCGCTGCTCAGTTCGCTGACCGCGCCTTCGGGGTGGACGGTGATCACCGGCGGCAACGTCGACATCTCCAGCCAGCGTGATCAGAGCTTCTATCACGACTTCACCGGCTCGGAGCCGTCTACCTGGGATTTCCCGTACGACGGTGGCTCGTCGGTTGCCGGGCAGTTGTACCGGATCACCGGCGCTGACCTCACGGCCGCTCCGGTGGCCGCCACGGGTAACAGCAACGCGAACCTGTCAACGATGGACTCCCCGTCCGTCACCCCGACCGGCTCCACCGACCTGCTGATCTGCGCGTACTCCAACTTCGGCGGCGGCACGGTCCTCGCCTACACGGCGCCGTCGGGCATGACGGACCTGGGTAAGACGCAGGTCACCGGCAATCACCAGTGCCTGGCTGGCGCGAAGCAGCAGCTCGTGTCGAGTTCGGCGACGGGCGCCAAGACGTGGTCCGGGCTCAGCCCGACCGGCGGCCCGGCAGGGACGTTCAGCATCGCGATCAAGTCGGCGACGGGCGGCGGTAGCACCCTCAACGGTGACGTGTCGCTGACCGTGACCGCGGGCAGGACGGCAGCTGCCACGCTGACGGCTGCCGCGGCGGCGACCGAGACGGCCACAGCGACCATCGCGGCCACCGCGGCGGTCACCCGGCCTGCCGGCGCCACGCTGACGGCCACGGCGGGGATCACGGC
>DAIOWL010001125.1:0-2480 GCA_036758545.1 Streptosporangiaceae bacterium
CCCACCACGACGCGCGGCTGGCCGAGACGCTCGACGCGGTGCGGGCGGGCCACGCCACCGCGTTCGAGGTGGCCAAGGCGATCAAGTGGACGAGGCGGCAGCGCCTGTTCGACGACCTCGACCTGTTCGCCCAGATCCAGGCGGTCAACGAGACGGCCGCCCACCTCGAGGTGCTCCTGGTCCGCGGCCAGGTCACCCGCACGACCTCGCCGACAGGCGCCGACCTCTACGAGCTGCCCGCGGGCCAGGAACGCGGGCTCTAGCCGGGCGTCGGGACCGGGGTGTCCGCGGTGACGATCCGCTCGGCGCCGGCGTAGACGTTCATCGTGGTGCCGCGCAGGAACCCGACCAGCGTGAGGCCGCTCTCCTCGGCCAGCGACGCCGCCAGCGAGGACGGCGCGGACACGGCCGCGAGCACCGGCACCCCGATCATGATCGCCTTCTGCGCGAGCTCGAACGAGGCGCGGCCGCTGACCAGCAGCACGTGACCGGTCAGCGGCAGCCGGCCGTTGCGCAGCGCCCAGCCGGCCACCTTGTCCACCGCGTTGTGCCTGCCCACGTCCTCGCGCAGCACGAGCAGCGTGCCGTCGGGGCCGAACAAGCCGGCCGCGTGCAGCCCTCCGGTCCGGCTGAATACCCGCTGGGCCTGCCTGAGCCGGTCCGGCAGCCCGGCCAGCATGCCGGGGGAGACCCGGACCGGATCGGCGGCCACGTCAAAGGCCGACCGGACCCGGATCGCCTCGATGCTGTCCTTGCCGCACACCCCGCAGGCGCTCGTGGTGATGAAGTTACGGTTCGCCGCCACCCGGGCGGCCACCGATTCCTGCCCCGGCTTGAACGTGACCGCCGCGACGTTGTCGTCGCACATCCTGATCTCGTGCACCGCGTCCAGCCGCCGGAGCAGTCCCTCGGTGAACAGGAACCCGGCCGCCAGGTCGATGTCATCCCCTGGGGTGCGCATCGTCACGGTGAGCGGCTCGCCGTCCACCCGGATCTCCAGCGGCTCCTCGGCCGCGAGCAGGTCGGCCCGGTGCTCCGCGACCCCGTCCACCGGGACCTTCAGCACCCGCCGCCTGGCCGTGTTACCGCTCATACCACCGAGATTAACCCCAGACAGCCGAATGCCGGGCCCGGCGGGAGGTCGGGCCCGGCATCGTCAACCGGGAGGCGAAGCTGGAAAGAAGATCAGCTGGCGAAGTCAAGCAGCGGCTGGGCGCGGCTCGGGTGACGCAGCTTGGACAGCGACTGCTTCTCGAGCTGCCTGATCCGCTCGCGGGTCAGGCCGAGGGCCCGGCCGATCTCGTCCAGCGTGTGCGGGTTGCCGTCGTAGAGACCGAACCGCATCGCCATGATCGTGGCCTCACGCGGCGTCAGCGCGTCCAGCGCCGAACGCAGCTGCTCGGCCATCAGCTGACGGTCGACGAGCTCCGAGGCCTCGGGCGCGTCGACGTCCTCGATCAGGTCGCCGATGCTGGTCTCGCCGTCCTCGCCGATGGTGGAGTCGAGCGAGATCGGCTGACGCGACGTGCGCAGCAGCTCCTCGATCTGGTCCGGGGTGCGGTCGAGCTCGACCGCCAGCTCCTCCGGAGTCGGCTCGCGGCCGAGACGCTGGTGCATGTCCCGCTCCACACGCGACAGCTTGGACAGCATCTCCAGCACGTGAACCGGCAGCCGGATCGTCCGGGCCGAGTCGGCGAAGCCGCGCTGGATGGCCTGCCGGATCCACCACATGGCGTAGGTGGAGAACTTGTAGCCCTTGGTGTAGTCGAACTTCTCGACCGCGCGGATCAGGCCCAGGTTGCCTTCCTGCACCACGTCGAGCAGCGACAGGCCCCGGTCGCTGTACTTCTTGGCCACGGACACGACCAGCCGCAGGTTGGCCTCGAGCATGTGCGCCTTGGCGCGCCGCCCGTCCTCGGCCACCAGCTCGAGGTCACGCCGGATCTTCTCGTCCAGGCCGACGCTGCTTTCTAGACCCAGGGTCTCCAGCTTGTGCTCGGCGAACAGGCCGGCCTCGATCCGCTTGGCCAGGTCCACCTCCTGCTCGGCCGTGAGCAGGCTGGTGCGGCCGATGGACTTGAGGTAGGTGTGGACCGAGTCGCCCATGGCGGGCGTCTGGTCATCCAGGTCAACTTCGGCAAGCTTGTCGGAGTCGCTGAGGGCTGTCGCCTCCGCCTCCAGGTTCACAACATCTGCGTCGGCCACATCCGCATCGGCTTCGTCCGCCGGGTCAGACCCGGGCTCGGAAGCCGACTCAGCCTGCTTGGCGGCACGCGCGGAGCGCACCGCACGGCTCTTGGAACTCCCCCTGGTCCCGGCCGATCCGGTCGGGGCCGATTCAGCCTGGGCCAGCTCGTTGGCCAGCCGCACACCGGACTCGCTCAGCTCGCGCAGAATGGACCGTCCCTCGGCCGGCGTGAGTCCAGCCTGGTCAAAGGCCGTCCTCAGCTCCGCAAGAGACAGGTGACCCTGGCTTCGCC
>DAIOWL010001126.1:0-2479 GCA_036758545.1 Streptosporangiaceae bacterium
CCGCGGCCCTCGGCGATCAGCCGCACCGCGGCATCGATCAGGGCCTGCCGGGTCCGGGCCTTACGCCGGTCCAGCCGGCTGGCTCTCGGCGCCCCGCCTGCCGCTGCCACCTTCGCCATCGTTGTCCTCCCATCTCCGCCAGCACGTGAACGACCGCGTCTCCGCGGGCGGACGGCCTCCCCGGCGCCGAGGCCGGCTGGGACAGCCGGCCATTCCTCCTGTAACAACTGGTCAATACTGATAATACATTACAGGCTTGATCAGTTTATTGATCGCGGCTGCGGCGCGGCGGGGGCGGGGGGCCGGGGAGGTGCAGGCGCGCCGATGGTGACGCGCCCGGATGGCGCGAGGAGATCCGGACCCGCAGCGCGGCCGGCCGGATGGCGAACCGCAGCGGCGGGCTGAGGTCCACCGCCTCGCCGTCGATCCCGGCGGGTACCGCCGCCGGGGCACTCACCTCCAGGTGCGGCGCGGTCCAGGCCCGTCCGGGGCCGAGGGAGGTGTCGCCGGGTGTGCCGAGGACGACCATCCCGAGGCGGCCGGTGTCGAGCGCCGGGCGGGTGCCGGGAGCCAGCGGGTTATCCAGGGCATAGGGATTGTTCGACACGAGTACCACGGCGGGATCGCGGTGCTCGCGCCCCGCTTCGTCGACCAGGCGCAGCGCGGGCGCCTCGCCGCTCGGACCCAGTACCTCCTGCGCGGTCGCCAGGAGCGTCCGCGCCTTGGCATCGCGGTAGGCCGGCCGGCGGACCGCCTGACCGTAGATCCCGAGCGAGACGTTGTTGAGGAACATGCGGCCGTTGACCTCCGCCACGTCGATCTGGCGCTCTACCCCGTCGGTGAACGCGTCGAGCGCGCCGGTCAGGTCGTGCCGGTCCACGCCCACGTCGAGCGCGAAATGGTTGCGGGTGCCGGCCGGAATGCACGCGAACGCGATTCCGTGCTCAGCCGCCACCGCGGCCACCACCGCCAGGGACCCGTCGCCGCCGGCCGCCCCCAGCGCGTCCGCGCCGCCCGCCGCGGCGTCACGGGCCAGCGCGGCCAGGTCCTGCCCCGGATCCAGGACGACAGTTTCGATCCCTCGCTCGCGCGCCCGCTCGGCGAGCCCGGCGCGGGCGGCCTTGCCGCCGCCCGACCTCGGGTTGACGAACAACACCGGCCGGCGCGGCGGATCGACAGGCCGCCAGCCTGAGGCGGATCCCATCGGGGTGCGAGGCAGGTTCATCGGAGCTCCCTAGCGGATTCTCGTACTGTAGATTCTCCAGCGCGCAGCGCAGGCCGCCTGCGGCCGTTCCGCCGCGGCGGCCTGCGACGGTCGTGCCATCGGATCAGGCAGCCGTCTTCTCCCTACCCGTGACGGCGGAGTCGATGGTCTTGCCGGTCCGGTGCAGCTCGATGCCCTGCACCAGCGTCCGGGCGCCGTAGACCAGGTTGAACAGGCCGAACAGCAGCGCCAGGGTGACCGCGCCTACGCCCGGGCGGGCGAACAGCACCACGCCGAACGCGACCGACACCAGCCCGCCGAGGATGAACAGCGCCCGTGTCCCGGCCGGCTCGCCGGCGGCGAAGGCGGCCGCGATCTCCACGACGCCGGCGATGACCGCCCAGGTGCCCACGATCAGCACGAGTACGAGAGCGGTGGGCCCGGGCCAGGTCAGGGCAACCACTCCGGCGGCGAGATCCACCAGCCCGAGGAGCAGGTGCCCGACCACGGGCCCCGCGCCGGGGCTGCTGAACGCCCGCATGGCCTCCAGGCCGGCCGCGATGAACGCGTACACGGCGAACAGGATGACCAGGGCGAGCACCGTGACTCCGGGCCAGGCCAGCGCCATGATGCCGACCGCGACGGCGAGGATGCCGCGCAGGATCAGGGAGGTGCTCAGTGACTTGAACATGACAGGGTTCCTTTCCTCTGCTTCCTGCAGCCCACCGGCTACAGGGTAACTATCACTCTTGATTAAGTATCACAAAAGTGATCCGTCATGTCAACACCTGTGGGGACGGCCGGGAACCAGCGAGAAATCACCGGCATGGCCGCGCCCTCGCCGTTCCGGGGCTCGCACCACGGTCCGTTCGGATTAAAGACCTCTACTTCCGAACGGACCGGGTACTACGGACCTCTGCCGGTGCGCGCCCGGCACGGTCGGAGCGGCGGTATCAGGCTGCCGATGCGACCGGCGCGCCGACCGGCCGGGCCAGGATCTGGCTGAGCGCGGCGGCCAGAGCGGCCCGCGGGTCGCCGGTGCCGGCCGGGTGGCGCCAGGCGATGAACCGGTCCGGGCGGACCAGGACCGCGCCGCCGCCGGCGATCTGGCGATGGCGCAGCCAGGTGCAGCGCGGATCGTACAGATCGCCGTCGAGGTGCCCGATGCACAGCGCGTCGAGCGGGAGGTTCGCCTCCGCGGCCAGCTGCCTGGCGGCCTCGCACCATGCCTGGCCGTCCTCCCCGGCGATCAGCAGGAACCGCCCCGGTGCGACC
>DAIOWL010001127.1:0-2477 GCA_036758545.1 Streptosporangiaceae bacterium
CCGAGCAGCCACAGCGGCACGGTGGCGACGAGCAGCGCGGCCAGCCCGGACGGGATGGTCCGCTCGGCCACGCCGACCACGCCCTGGCCCACCAGCAGCAGGACGCCGGCCGTCGCGCACCACTGCCATTGCACCCGGGACGGCCAGCGGCTCGCGAGCGGAGCCGATCGCCGGCGCCGGAGCCCCAGCGGGAACATGATCAGGCCGGCCACCAGGCTGCGGGCCGCCGCCATCAGCAGCGGCGGCATCGTCTCGACCCCGACCCGGATGGCCAGGTAGGTGCTGCCCCAGACGACGTAGACGATGAGCAGGCAGATCCAGGCGGCAAGTCCCGCGCGCCGTACCGATAGCGCTTTCTTATTTTCCCGAACGGCCTGGGTGCTCTGCGTACCCACAACTATCCAGCCTGCCAGGCGGCCGCGCCGCTGGCGAGTGGCAGGATCGCCATCTTTACGAGAGATACTGCCATTGCGGCGCCGGCGAGTACGCTACTGGCGTGTCCGATCTCACCAGGAGCCCGTGGCTGCGCGCCGCGCTGCTCATCGGTGCGGTGGGACTGGCCGGGTACGGGCTGGTCTCGCAGTGGCCGCAGGTGCACGCGGCGCTGGGTCAGCTGGACGGCTGGGACGTGGCCGGCGCCGCGGTGAGCGCGATCGCCGGGCTCGGCTGCATGATGCTGGCCTGGCGGGCGCTGCTGGCCGACCTCGGCTCGCGGCTGCCGCTGCCCGCGGCGATCCGGGTGATGTTCGTCGGGCAGCTGGGCAAGTACGTGCCGGGCGCGGTGTGGGCGGTGGCCGCCCAGGTCGAGCTGGCCCGTGACTACGCCGTCCCGCGCCGGCGCAGCGCCACCGCGAGCCTGGTCAGCATGGCGGTCACGCTGGTGGTGGGGCTGGTGGCCGCGGGCGTGACGCTGCCGCTGGTCTCGGCGCATGCGGTCAGGCAGTACTGGTGGGTGCTGGCGGTGACGCCCCTGGTGGCCATGTGCCTGTATCCGCCGGTCATCAAGTTCGGCCTGGACCGGGTGCTGCGGGTGCTGCGGAAGCCGCCGCTGGAGGGTTCGGTCGGCCGGGGCGGGATGGCCCGGGCGCTGGGCTGGACCACGCTAGGCTGGCTCTGCTACGGCGCGCACGCCTGGTTCCTGATCAGCGTGTTCGCCGGGAAGTCCGGCCATACGTTCGCGCTGTCGCTGGGTGCCTACGCGCTGGCCTGGGCGGTCGGGTTCCTGATCATCTTCTTCCCCAGCGGCATCGGGCCGCGGGAGGTCGCGCTCATCGCCGTGCTCGCCCCGGTCATGCCGTCGGCGTCCGCGCTGGTCGTCGCGCTCGTCTCGCGGGTGGTGATGACCGTCGGCGACCTGGCCTGGGCCGGGGCCGGCCTGGCCATCGCCCGGGGTGGGCGGGGCGCTAGCCGGCCAGCAGGACCCGGAGATAGCCGTCCCAGCCCCGATCCGGGTCCACGGCTGGTATCCCGGCACGGAGCCGACGGGCCACCTGCGGGTCGCTGAACTCCTTCAGCACCCGGACCAGGTCCTCCGTGTCGCCCGGGGCGCAGGTCAGCCCGTCCACGCCGTCGCGCACCGGCTCGGCCAGCGCCCCGGCCGTGGTCGTGATCACCGGCACGCCGTGCGCGAACGCCAGCAGGGCGTTCTGCGAGGCGGTCGCCTCCCGGTACGGCATGACCAGCGCGTCCGCCGCGCCGAACAGCGCCGGGATCTCGTCCGCGGGCACGTAGCCGGGGCGCAGCGTGACCCGGTCGGCCAGCCCCAGTTCGGCGATCAGATTATCCATTTCCGTAGTATCGGCCCAGAACTCGCCGGCCACCGTGAGGGTGACCTCTGCGGGGGCTTGGGCCAGGGCGCGGAGCAGGACGTCGAGGCCCTTGTAGGGGCGCACCATGCCGAAGAACAGCAGATGCGCGGGGGCAGAGGGCTCGGCCGGGGCAGGCGGAGGGAGCAGGCTGGTTTGGGCGGACGGCTCGGCCGGGCCGGGAGGGCTGGTCTGGGCGGGGGGTTTGGCCGGGGCGGGCAGAGCGGTGGACACGGGGGCGGGAAACCCGGCCCGTTCGGTCCCTTGATTGTTTCCTGGCAGGTGGGGAGGCATGGCTACGGTCCGCACCGTCGCGGCCGGGGCCAGGTCGCGGGCCTGGGCGGCCTGGGCGGCGGAGTGGGTGATCACCGTGTCCGCGCGGCTGAGCAGGGCGCGGGTGAGCGGGACGTCGCCGGGGCGGCGCTCGTGCGGGAGGACGTTGTGGCAGATGACCGCGGTGCGCGCGTGCCGGTGGAGGCCGGCCATGATCGCGAGGTACGGGGGGGCCTGGAGCGGGGTGAGGTAGGCGAAGACGACCAGGTCGGCGGGCCTGAGGCGGCGGCCTTCGGCCAGCCAGCCGTCCGGCCGGTACCAGGCCAGGCGGCGGTGCGTGCGCGGGTAGGGCTCGCCCTCGGGCACGTCGACGGTCTGCTGGCCGGGGTAGAGGCGGCG
>DAIOWL010001128.1:0-2471 GCA_036758545.1 Streptosporangiaceae bacterium
GGCGATGATCTGCGCCGCGTCGGCGTCCAGGCGCGCCAGCACTTCGTCGCTGAACGGCATTACCTGTCCACGCCTCCCATCACGGGGTCGATGCTCGCGATCGCCGGGATCAGGTCGGCCACCTGGCCGCCCTCGCACACCGCGGCGACTATCTGCAGGTGGTTGAACGACGGATCGCGGAGGTGCACCCGGTATGGCCGGGTCCCGCCGTCGCTCACCACGTGCGTACCCAGTTCGCCGCGGGGGGACTCAACGACCGCGTAAGCCTGGCCGGCCGGCACCCGGAAACCCTCGGTGACCAGCTTGAAGTGGTGGATGAGCGCCTCCATGGACTGGCCCATGATGTGCTTGATGTGCTCGGGCGAGGGACCCAGGCCGTCCGGGCCGAGCGACAGCCGGGCCGGCCAGCCGATCTTAGCGTCCCTGATCATGACCGGGTCCTGGTCCGGGCCGGGCGACCCGCGCTCGGCCAGCCGGTCGACGCACTGCCGGATGATCCGCAGCGACTGCGTCATCTCGTCCATCCTGATCAGGTACCGGCCGTAGGCGTCGCAGGTGTCGACCACGGGCACGTCGAAGTCGTAGGTCTCGTAGCCGCAGTACGGCTGGGACTTGCGCAGGTCCCAGGGCAGCCCGGTCGACCTCAGTATCGGACCAGTCACGCCGAGGGCCATGCAGCCCGCCAGGTCCAGGTAGGCGATGCCCTTGTTACGGCCGATGAAGATCGGATTGGCGTCGATCAGCGTGCGCAGGTCCTGCACCAGCCGGGGTGCGGTGTCCAGGAAGGCGCCGATCGCCTCCAGCGCTCCGGGCGGCAGGTCCTGCGCCACCCCGCCGGGCCTGATGAAGGCGTGGTTCATCCGCAGGCCGGTGATCAGTTCCAGCAGGTCGAGGCCGCGTTCCCGCAGCCGCGCGCCCTGCGTGTAGATCGTGGTCGCGCCCAGCTCCAGCCCCATCGGGGCGATCCCGCCCAGGTGGGAGGTGATCCGGTTGAGCTCCATCAGCAGGACCCTGATGATCTGGGCCCGCTCGGGGATCTTGTCCTCGATGCCGAGCAGGCGCTCCACCGCGAAGCAGTACGCGGCCTCGTTGAAGATCGGCATCAGGTAGTCCGCCCGGGTGCAGAACGTGACGCCCTGCGTCCAGGTGCGGTACTCCATGTTCTTCTCGATGCCGGTGTGCAGGTAGCCGATGGCCGGCCGCACCTCGATGACGGTCTCGCCCTCCAGGGTCAGGACCAGGCGGAGCACGCCGTGCGTGGACGGGTGCTGCGGGCCCATGTTGATGACGATCCGCTCGCCGGCCTCGAAGTCCTCCGACTGGATGGCGGCGGAGACGACCTCGTCCCAGTCCTCGCCGGAGACCGTGTAGACGCGGCCCTCGGCGGCTTCGGCGTCGCCGGCTCCGGCCGCCGCGTGCGGCGTCTGCGCCTGCGTCATGAGTAGTTCCTCCGCTCGTCCGGAGCCGGGATCTTCGCGCCGCGGTACTCGACCGGTATCCCGCCGAGCGGATAGTCCTTGCGCTGCGGGTGGCCCTTCCAGTCGTCCGGCATCTGGATCCTGGTCAGCCCCGGGTGGCCGTCGAAGATGATGCCGAACAGGTCCCAGGTCTCCCGCTCGTGCCAGTTGTTGGCGGGGTACACGCCGACCAGCGAGGGAATGTGCCGGTCGGCGTCCGGCGTGGTCACCTCGAGCCGGACCCGGCGGTTGTGCGTGATAGAGAGCAAATGGTAGACCGCGTGCAGCTCACGGCCGGTGTCCTCCGGGTAATGCACCCCGGATACCCCGGTGCACAGCTCGAAGCGGAGCGCGGGGTCGTCGCGGAACTTGGCGGCCACCTCGGGCAGGCGCTCGCGGCGCACGTAGAAGGTCAGCTCGCCGCGGTCCGCGACCACGCGCTCGATCGCGTCGGAGAAGCCGATCCCGGCCGACTCGAGCACGCGGCCCAGCTCGTCGGCGACATCATCGAAGTAGGAGCCGTACGGGCGCGGGCTCGCCAGGACCGGGGCGCGGTGCACCCGGAGCAGGCCGTAACCCGAGGTGTCCGGGGTGTCCTGCACGCCGAACATGCCGGTACGGACGACCGGCTCGGCCAGCCGCTCCTCGCCCAGCCGGGCCGGGAGGTTCTCGTCGGGATCGGGTTCGGCCGCGGGTGGGGGCACGGGTCCCTGCGGGGCCTGCGCGCCCTGGGTCTCCTCGGGCCCGGCCTTATGCGTCTCTTCCGGACCGCTCACAGCTGTGACCCCTCGGGGGAGGTCAGGTGCAGCGGGGCCAGGCCGAGCCGGGCGTTCTCCAGCTCGGTGATCTCGCGGTCGCGGTTCTTGCCGAGCTTCATGTTCAGGATCTTGTCGTGCAGCTTGACGATGGAGTCGAGCAGCATCTCCGGCCGCGGCGGGCAGCCGGGCAGGTAGATGTCCACCGGCACGATGTGGTCGACGCCCTGCACGATCGCGTAGTTGTTGAACATGCCGC
>DAIOWL010001129.1:0-542 GCA_036758545.1 Streptosporangiaceae bacterium
CCGCCAGGTCGCGTACTGGCGCCAGCCCGAACTCGGCCCGGGCCTGGTTGAAGGCGGGCAGCGCGGTCCGGAACACCCGGTTGATCAGCGACGCGGCGGTCCGGTCGCGCCAGCGGCCCAGGGGCCCGTGCGCCGGCATGAACCCCGTTCCCGGCGGCGGCGCGTCCGGCCGCGGCATCATGTACGGCCCGTGCATCAGCAGAACCGACGGATAGCCGGCCGCCTCGGCACCGGACAGCGCGGACGGGATCAGCGTGTCCACGGCCACCAGGTCGGCCGGTTCCCGGTCCAGCTCCTCCAGAACGTCGCGGCAGAACTCGCGGGCCGGCCCGAACATCACCCGGTCCCGGACCCGGGCGAACATCCCCAGCGGGGTGCGCGCCTCCCACTCCCGCACGAGGTCCGTCGCGGCCGACCGGGTGTCGTTGTCCGGAGCGTACCGGTAGGGGCGGAAATCCGCGCCGGCCGACTCGAACCGGCTCCGCAACCCCTCGGTACCCAGCACCCGCACCTGGTGGCCGCGGGTCACCGCCCGGCGCACC
>DAIOWL010001129.1:552-2469 GCA_036758545.1 Streptosporangiaceae bacterium
CCGCAGGCCGGCTTCCGTCAGGTTCCTGGTCGCCGTGGTGAAGAACTCGGTGGCCGCCTCCTGCTCCGGCGACGGCCCGGTGGACGTGTCGATGACGGCCTGCACGCCTTCCAGGGCCTGGGCCAGGCCGTCCCCGGTGATCACGTCGACGCCGTTCGAGCGGGAGATCGTCACCACGTCGTGCCCGCCCTCGTTGAGCACGTCGACGACATGCCGTCCCACTCGTCCGGTCGCCCCCGCTACCGCGATCCTTGCCATGTCACATCTCCTTCAGCGTGTCTTGTCACCGGCATGACGGATCGCGGCGGGCAGAATGTGACAACCTCTGCTCATGAGCGCACCGAGTTTCGGGGCGGCGGCGCGGATCCTGGCCGAACGGGATCCGGTCATCGCCCGGCTGGTCGCCGAGGCCGGGCCGCCCCGGCTCAGCCGGCCGACCGAGTCGCACTTCGGCACGCTGGTGCGGGCCATCGTCTACCAGCAGCTGGCCGGGCGCGCCGCGGCCGCCATCCACGGGCGGCTGATCGCGGCGGTCAGCGGGAACGTGCTGCCCGAGCCGGTGCTCGCGCTGACCGACGAGCAGATGCGCGCGGTCGGGCTGTCGCGGAACAAGATGGCGTCGCTGCGGGACCTGGCGGCCAAGGTGCTCGACGGGACCGTGGTGCTGTCCCCGCGCGGGCTGGCCCGGGAGAGCGACGACGAGATCATCACGCGGCTGTCGGCGGTGCGCGGCATCGGGCCGTGGACGGCGGAGATGTTCCTGATCTTCCAGCTGCGCCGGCTGGACGTCTGGCCGGTCGGTGACCTGGGCGTCCGCCGCGGCTACGGGCTGGCCTGGCAGGTCCCCGAGCCGACCGCGCGAGAGCTCAAGCCGCTCGGCGAGCCGTTCCGGCCCTACCGGTCGGTGGCGGCCTGGTACTGCTGGCGGGCCGCGGAACTGTACGCGGGCGCGGCGGACAGCGCGCTGACCCGGTTAACCGGGCTGGCGCGCCCGGGCCGGGCCATGATGGTGGGATGCAGAAGTTCTCCCTGGAGGCGACCGCCCGCGAGCTACTCGAGCGGGCCAGGAACGGCCGCGGGGGCCGCGCCGCGACCACCGTCATCGGCGGCCACGAGAAGGTGCTCCGCCAGACCGTCATCGCTATGGTCAGCGGCGCGAGCCTGGCCGAGCACGAGAGCCCCGGGGAGGCGAGCGTGCACGTTCTGTCCGGCCGGGTCCGGCTGTCGGCGGGCCAGAACTCCTGGGACGGCCGGCACGGCGACCTGCTGATGCTGCCCGACGCGCCGCACAGCCTGGAGGCGCTGGAGGATTCGGCCGTGCTGCTGACCGTGGCCAAGCAGGTCTAGCCGCGTCGGTCGCGGCCGAACCTGGGCGGGGCGGCGCCGCGCCCCGTGGCCCAGGACCGGCCGCCGAGGCGGCCTCGTCAGGGCGACGGCGAGCCAGATCGCCGCGGCGGCCAGCGGCAACTCGACCAGGACCGCCTCCACCACGGCCAGCAGCCGGTCCAGGCCGGGCGGCGACGTGCAGAGATCGAACCAGGCGTCGGTGAGCAGCAGCGCGGCCCCGGCAGCGGCCGACAGGCCGGCTCGCGGGCTCCCCCGGGTGAGCAGTACCGCGGTGAACAGCGCCGCGACGGCCTCGGCCAGGTCCAGGCCCACCCAGGCCAGCGACCAGTTCGGCACGTGTGCGCTGGCGGGCAGGGTGGCGCCGAGCACGGCGCACCACGGCAGCAGCAAGGCACCGACGGCCAGCGCGACCAGCCGGCCCAGGCGGTGGTGTGCGGTCCAGGTCTGCATGCCCACCACGGTAAAGTTGCAGAGATAATTCTGCAAACTATTTTCTGCATAGTTTTTTCTGCAAGGGTGGTAGGCTGCTCCGGTGAGCACGACCCCGCGCCGGGTGACCGGCGACGCGCG
>DAIOWL010001130.1:0-2468 GCA_036758545.1 Streptosporangiaceae bacterium
CGCTGAAACCGGGATTCCACTGCGCTAGAACGCCCCGGGGTTTCATGGCGTTCCAGATGGCCCGGTCCGGGGCAGCAGGACTGAGCGGCAGCGCGTTATGAGGCTGAAGGAGGATTCTGAGGCTGGCCATGACCAGGGGGCCACCGTAGGGTTTTGAGTACCGGTGTGACACCAAGGAGCCTGGTATGCCCTCGTCTGTTCCAGTGATTGACCTGCGGCCGTGGTTCGGCGGCGACGAGGCGGCCCGCGCGGCCGTCGCCGCCGAGGTGGACGGCGCGCTGCAGAGCGTGGGTTTCTTCCTGATCAGCGGGCACGGCGTGGCGGAGGACCTGCGGGCCCGGGTCCGCGCGCAGGCGCGGGAGTTCTTCGCGCTGCCGGCGGAGACCAAGCAGCGGTACGCCGTCACCGTCGGCGGGCGGGGCTGGCTGCCGCCCGGCGTCGAGGCGAACGGGTACGCCGAGGGCACGCCGACGCCGCCGGACCTGAAGGAGTCGTTCGCCGTCGTCGGCTACCTGGCCCGGATGCGTGCCCTGGCGGACGAGCTGCTGGTGCTATGCGCCGCCGCGCTCGGCCTGGAACGCACCTTCTTCACCCGGCATACCGGGCACGCGACGCACACGATGAACATCAACTGGTACCCGCCGATGGCGGTGGCCGGGGAGCCTGAGCCCGGCCAGTTCCGCATCGGGCCGCATACCGACTTCGGCACCGTCACGATCCTGGACCGCGAGCCTGGCCGCGGCGGCCTGCAGGTGTGGACCGAGCAGGACGGCTGGGAAGACGCGCCCTACCTGCCCGGCGCGTTCACCATCAACACCGGCGACCTGCTCGCCCGGTGGAGCGGCGGCCGGTGGAAGTCCAACCGGCACCGGGTGCTGCCGCCGCAGGCCGAGGCGCCCGAGGAGGACCTGGTCTCGCTGGTCTACTTCTACGAGGCCGACCACGACGCGGTGATCGAGTCGCTGCGGCCGCCCATCGGGCGGCCGAACGACTTCGCGCCGGTGGTGTCGGCCCAGTTCCTCAGGGAGCGGTACGACGCGGTCACCGTCGGCTGACTCGCTCAGTAGTAGTACGGGAAGCGGGCCCAGTCCGGGTCGCGCTTCTGCAGGAAGGCGTCGCGGCCCTCAACCGCCTCGTCGGTCATGTAGGCCAGCCGGGTGGCCTCGGCCGCGAACAGCTGCTGGCCGACGAGACCGTCGTCGATGAGGTTGAAGGCGTACTTCAGCATCCGCTGCGAGGTCGGGCTCTTCGCGTTGATCTTCGCCGCCCAGTCCAGCGCGGTGCGCTCCAGGTCCGCGTGCGGCACCACCGCGTTGACCATGCCCATCCGGTGCGCGGCGGCCGCGTCGTAGGCCTCGCCGAGGAAGAAGATCTCCCGGGCGAACTTCTGGCCGACCTGCCGGGCCAGGTAGGCCGAGCCGAAGCCGCCGTCGAAGCTGCCCACGTCGGCGTCGGTCTGCTTGAACCGGGCGTGCTCGGCGCTGGCCAGGGTGAGGTCGCAGACCACGTGCAGGCTGTGCCCGCCGCCCGCGGCCCAGCCGGGCACCACGCAGATGACGACCTTCGGCATGAACCGGATCAGCCGGTGCACCTCCATGATGTGCAGCCGCCCGGCGCGGGCCGGGTCGATGGTCTCGGCCGTCTCGCCTTCGGCGTACCGGTATCCGTCCCGGCCGCGGATGCGCTGGTCGCCGCCGGAGCAGAAAGCCCACCCGCCGTCCCGCGGCGACGGGCCGTTGCCCGTGAGCAGCACGCAGCCTACGTCGCCGGCCATCCGGGCGTGATCGAGCGCGACGTACAGCTCGTCGACCGTGTGCGGGCGGAAGGCGTTCCTGACCTCGGGCCGGTTGAAGGCCACCCGGACGGTACCCGAGTCGACGGCCCGGTGGTAGGTGATATCGGTGAACGAGAACCCCTCGACGGTGCGCCACCGCTCGGGCTCGAAGATCTCAGAGACCATGGCCCCCATTGTGGCCGACCCGGCCGGGCGGCCGCTGACGCCTATCCCGCGAACGCGCTTTGCCCGAGATTCTCCGGATCAGGCACTTGCATCAGCTGTCCGGCGATGCCTTAATCGTGTAGCACGCCCGACATCATCGGGAGTGAGGATGTGCCTCGCGACGAGCAAGGAGCACCACCCCGATGACTGACACCCTGGCCACGCTGACCGTCGCCGACGTCGAGCGGCAGAAGTTGCAGAAGCACTTCGGCCGCTTCGACATCCTGTTCTTCCTCGTCTGCACGATCGTCGGCGTGGAAACCGTCGCCACGGTCGCGCAGGGCGGCGGCGAGGCCTTCACCTGGATGATGATCTTCGCGGTCGTCTTCTTTGTCCCGCAGGCCCTGCTGTTCGCTGAGCTGGGCACCGCCTTCCCGCAGGAAGGAGGGCCTTACTACTGGACCAGGCTGGCCTTCGGGCACCTGGCCGCTGCGGTGAACAACTTCCTGTACTGGATCACCAACCCGGT
>DAIOWL010001131.1:0-2467 GCA_036758545.1 Streptosporangiaceae bacterium
GGAACAGGGCCGTGGCGTGAGGCCGAGGCCAGCCGGCTGATCGAGTTCGGCCGGGCGGCCGCGCTGCCCGACGGCGGCTTCGGGTGGCTCGGCACCGACGGCCGCATCGACCCGGCGCAGCCCCGCCCGCTGTACATCAACGCGCGCATGACGTACGTGTTCGCGCTGGCCCACCTGACCGGGGTGGCCGGCGCCGGCGCCCTGGCCGCCTCCGGCCTGGACGCCCTGGCCAGCCGCTACGCCGACCGCGAGCACGGCGGCTGGTTCGCCAGCCTCGACCCGGCCGGGAGCGTCCTCGACACCGCCAAGGCGAACTACGCCCACGCCCACGTCCTGCTGGCCGCCTCCAGCGCGCTGGCCGCCGGCATCCCCGGGGCCGACGCCGCCCTGGAGGCCGCCACGGCCGCCATCGACCGGCACTTCTGGTCCGACGCGGAAGGCCTCGCGCTGGAGAGCTGGGACGCCGGCTTCACCGAGCCCGAGGCCTACCGCGGCGCCAACAGCAACATGCACTCGGTGGAGGCGTACCTGGCGGCGGGCGACGTGACCGGCCGCTCCGCCTGGCACCAAAGGGCCGCGTCGATAGCCGGCTACCTGGTCAACGTGCAGGCCCGGGCCCATGCCTGGCGAATACCCGAGCACTACGACCAGAACTGGCAGCCCCTGCAGGACTACAACGCCGACCGCCCCAACGACCCGTTCCGGCCGCCCGGCACCACCCCGGGCCATTCCTTCGAATGGGCCCGGCTGCTGCTGACCCTGGAGGCAGCCCAGCCCGCTTCCTGGCTGCTCGAGGCGGCGATCGCGCTGTTCGATACCGCCGTCACCGACGCCTGGCAGCGGGACGGTCACCCGGGCTTGATCTATACCGTCGACGCCGGCGGCCAGCCCGTGGTGACGGCCCGCATGCACTGGGTCGCCTGCGAGGCCGTGCTCGCCGCCGACGCGCTGCACCGGCGCACCGGCGAGGACCGCTTCGCCGCCGTCGCGGCCCGGTGGTGGGACGAGATCGACCGCTACTTCCTGGACCGCGAGCACGGCGGCTGGTGGCAGGAGCTGGCTCCGGACATGACGCCGGCCACCTCCACCTGGTCAGGCAAGCCGGACCTGTACCACTCCTACCAGGCCCTGCTGCTCCCGTCGCTGCCGCTGAGCCCGACCGCGGCCACCGCGCTGGCCCGCCCCTGACCGGGCTGGCTGCCGCGAACCTGCGCACAGGCCGGCCGGTGGTGCTGGCCGCAGTACCGAACGGGCCGACCCATCTGCCTAGGCCACCACCACTCGCCGCCTGGACGCCGAACCCATCCTGGGTCTGGCTGCACCCGACACCGGACGAGCTCACCCGGCGCCTCACCCGGCCCACGCCGTCCGCCCGTCCGCCCGTCCGCCCGAGTCTTGCCATCGATGGCAAAGCACGGCACAATGACGATATGCCATCGATGGCACAAAATCCTTCCGAGCAACGCCCCTTCGAGCAGCGCCCCGCCAGCGGACCAACCAGGCTCCTCGACGTCGCGAACGCGGCCGGGGTTAGCCTGCGTACCGCTTCGCGGGTCCTGAACGACGACCCGCGGGTCGCGCCGGTCACCCGGCAGCGCGTCCAGGCGGCAATGCTCGACCTGCGGTTCGAGCCCGACGCGATGGCCCGGTCCCTGCGGGCGGGCACGGACACCACGATCGGGTTCGTGGTGGAGTCCATCTCCGATCCGTTCTTCGCCGAGGTCATCGACGCGGTGGAGCTGGAAATGTCGCGGCACGGCCGGTCCGTGCTGGTCACCAGCACCCGCCGGGATCCCGCCTGGGAGCGCGACGTCATCGGGCGGATGGTGCAGCGCCGGGTGGCCGGGCTGCTGCTCTGCCCGACCGGAGACGACCATGCCTGGCTCGACCCGCGCGTCCCGGTTGTACTCGTCGACCGGCCCGCCCCCGGCCTGCGGGCCGACCTGGTCGAGATCGACGATCACCGCGCGGCGTTCGGCGCCGTAGCCCATCTCATCGCCCACGGCCACCGGCGCATCGCCTACATCGGCGACACGCCCGCCATCCCCACCTCGGGCGCCCGCCTCCGCGGATACCGCGATGCCCTGGCCCCGCACCAGGCTGAAGCCGACGAGGAGCTCATCAACTGCGAATGCCCGACCAGCCATGCCGCCGCTGACGCGGTGTCGGCCCTGCTCGGCGGCTCCCGCCCGCCGACCGCGATCCTGAGCGCCACCACACGCGCTTCACTGGGCGTCGTCCCGGCCCTGCACTCGGCCGGGCGGACGGACATCGGCCTCGTCTCGTTCGGCGACTTTCCCATGGCCGATTCGCTGCGTCCGGCCGTCACCGTCGTGGACCATCCCGGTCACGAGGTCGGGCGGGTGGCCGCGGCGCGGCTCCTGGCCCGCCTGGACCAGCCAGGCCTCCCGGTCGAGCGCATCGGTGTGCCGGCCAGGCTCATCGAACGCGGCTCCGGGGAGCAACG
>DAIOWL010001132.1:0-2467 GCA_036758545.1 Streptosporangiaceae bacterium
GCTTCGGCGATCTGCTGGAGCACGTCGAAGAAGGTCTGCCAGCCGGCGATGGTGGCCTTGCGCTGCTCGTCCGTGAAGTCCGGTGCCTCCTGCGTCATGTGCATGTGCGTGCCGCTCGCGGTCGGCGAGAACTCGACGGTGATCGCGAGGCGGACGGGCTCGCCGGGCTGGTCGGTCATCGTGAGCACCAGGCGCCTGTCGGGCACGACCTCCAGGAACTCACCGGTCCAGTCGATGGTGGTGCCGTCGGGCAGCACCATGGTCGCGGACCAGGCACGGCCGGAGGCCGGCTCGTAGTCCAGGCGGTCGGCCGGGACCTGCACGTCCTTGCCGCCGAACCAGCGCGCGAAGTGCTCCGCCGTAGTCCAGGCGGCGAACACCGCGGAGGGCGGCGCGGCGAAGTCCCGGTCGATCTCGAATCCCTCGGGTGTGATTCCGGTCATCAGGTGTCCTCCGTGTCATGAGTGCCCGGCTTCCGGGCTTCAGGTGATGCGGCTTCGGCGGGCGCAGCCGGGCCGGGCTCGGTCAGACCGGGCTCGGTCAGGCCGTCCAGAAGCGTGTCGAGTGCATCGAAGCTCTCGGCCCAGAACACCCGGTAATCGCCGAGCCAGGCGGACGCATCCTGCAGCGGGCGGGCAGTCAGCATCGCCGGCCGGTACTGGGCGTCCCGGCCGCGCGTGACCAGCCCCGCGCTCTCCAGCACCCGCAGGTGCTTCGAGACGGCCGCGAAGCTCATGTCGAACGGCTCCGCCAGTTCGCTGACGGTCGCCGGTCCCCGGGCGAGGCGGGCGAGCATGGCCCGTCTGGTGGGATCGGCGAGCGCCGCGAAGGTGCGGCTCAGGGGGTCGGTGGGAGCCATGATCAGCGGGCGAGGAACTCCCCGAGTCGGGTGAAGAACATCTCGGTGCCCGCCTTCAGGGCCTCGAAGTGCTCATCGGTGACCACGCCAGTCTGGCGGAACTTCTGTTCGGTGCCGCCGTCCGCCGCGCGCAGCTGCACGGTAAGGACCGTGCGGGCTTCGTCGTCGGGCGACGGCGCGTCGCTGAGGGTGAAGGCGAGTCGCTCCGGCGCGACGACCTCGCGGTAGAACCCGGCGAACGGCATCACCATCGTGCCGTCGGGTGAGGACTGCGTCTGCTGGAAGCGGCCACGCGGCTGCACCTCCATCACGACGTCGGATACCGTCCAGTCCGGCGGGCACCACCACTGAACGAAGTTCTGCGGCTTGGTCCACGCCGCCCAGACCTGCTCCGGCCCCGCGTCGTATCGGTTGACCAGCACGAGCTCGTGCGGAGTCTCAACATCTGTCATGTCATGCTCCTTCCTCGGCGCAGCCCGATCCTTATTAAACCGATCAGTTCTGAACCGTTAGGTTGAATAAAGCAGATCGTGGGAGCTGTGTCAAGCGACTCCCGGGCCCCAGCGCCGCGGTGCCCGAGGTCGTCCGGCCGCGCCTGCGATCGTCCTCTCGCGTACCTGCCGTGTACCTAATCCGGATAAATGCAGGGCTTGTGCCGTCCCCGCCGGACCGGAAGCGGCGCGCCCTGCCACCCAGTGCCAGCATCGGCTCTTCTCGCTTTCTGTCAGCTATCAGCGAGGCAACACCGACGGCCTGCCCTAGCTCGCATTCTGGCAGCGGACGCTGAAACGGCGCTGAAGCGCACTGAGGCGGCCAGGCGCGCATAGGGGTGTTGGCCAGGCTGCCGCGTGATCAACGCCCGGGTCCGCGTCCTTGAGGAAGAAAAACCGCCCCAGCTGGCCGTGACCGGGCTATACGCCGCGGCCCCATCATCGCTCAAGGCGGGCCGTCGGCCGGCTAAGGCAGTCGGGCGGCAGCTAAGGCGGGCGGGCGGGCGGCATCTATGGCTTCCGTCCGATGCAGCGGGCCAGGTCTTACGGCGAGTATCCCCTAGTAAGGAGCGGTGGGGACGGAGGCGATCACCATGAGAGAAACCGGACTCCTGCAGGTCGACGTCGAGTACGACTTTCTGCGGGCCAGGCGGCACCACGTCCTGGCCGCGCTGGCGCACCGCCTGCGCAGCCGGCGCGGTGCCGGCAACCGGCTCGTGCCGCTGGACGAGGTTGCCGACCCGGCGAGCTGGCGTGGCCAGCTGCAACTGGGGCGGCAGACGATCCGGCTGGACACCATCATCGGCACGGCCGAGCCGCGCCGCGACTTCGACCGGCGCTTCCGGCCCACCTCGGACCGGGTGCGGTTCCGGTGGGAGCGGCTGGCGCTGGCCCAGCGGCGCGGTGAACCGATCCCGCCGATCGAGGTCTACCGCGTGGGCGGCTCCCATTTCGTGATCGACGGCCACCACCGGATCTCCATCGCCGCTGCCGCCGGCGAGCAGCTGATCGAGGCCAATGTCACCCAGGTGCTTACCGGGGTGCCGTCCAGGTCCGGCCGCTCGCCGGTTCACGAAGACAGGCCGGCCCGAGCGGTCGTCTGCTGCGCTTAAGCCAG
>DAIOWL010001133.1:0-2450 GCA_036758545.1 Streptosporangiaceae bacterium
TCTTGGGGGGTACTCATATCGATGCCTCCGCACGGCGACGGATGTAGGTGTTCAGCAAGATCGCGCCGAGCAGCAGCGCGCCGACGAAGAACTGGAACCAGTCCGGGTTCCAGCCGGCGTAGACGATGCCCTGGTTGACCATGCCGAAGATCAGCGCGCCGATGGCCGCGCCGACCGCCGAGCCGTAGCCGCCGGTCAGCAGGCAGCCGCCGACGACCGCCGCGATGATGTAGACGAACTCGTTGCCGATGCCCTGTCCGGACTGGATCGTGTTGAACAGGAACAAGGTGTGCATGCCGGTGAACCAGGCCATGAACCCGACCGCCATGAACAGGCCGATCTTCATCCGGCCGACCGGCACGCCGACCGCCCGGGCCGCCGCCGGGTTGCCGCCGACGGAGAAGATCCAGTTGCCGATGTAGGTGCGCAGCAGGATCCAGGTCGCGATGATGACGAAGACGATCCAGTAGACCACGCTGGTCCTGATGGTCACCCCGCCGATGGTCCAGGAGGCCGAGAACACCTCGCGCGCGGAGTTGAAGCCCTGCAGGGTGGAGATGTCCGGGCTGGACACCTGGTTGGTGATGGTCTGGGTGAGCGCGATGTTCAGGCCCTGGAGCATGAAGAACGTGCCCAGCGTGACCAGGAAGCTCGGAATCCCGGTCTTGACCACGATCCAGCCGTTCAGGAACCCGATGAACAGCGCCACCGCCAGCGCGACCAGCACGCCGACCCAGGCGTTGGTGGTGAACTCGTAGCTGAACAGCGAGGCGGTCAGCGACGCGCTGGTCACCGCGACGCCCGCCGACAGGTCGAACTCGCCGCCGATCATCAGCAGCGCCACCGGCGTCGCCATCAGCCCGTACGTCGAGGTGACGTACAGCACGGACGAGAACGAGGATGCGTTGCGGAACGGCGGGGCGATGATGAAGAAGAAGACGTAGATGACGATGGCGCCCGCGATCGCGCCCGCCTCGGGGCGGGCGAGCATCCGCGCCATGGGCGACTTGCGCCCGACCCGCTCGTCGGATCTGGGGGGCGGAGCGACCGGGGCTTCGGCTGTCTGAGTCATGAAAACCTCTCTTTCTGTGTGCCGGGGTCACCCGCGAGGGGCAGGCGATCCCGGCACGGCAATGTCGTTAGCGGGTGCCTCGCTGGGCGTACTGGGCTACCTTGTCCACGTTGCTGGCGTCGACGAACGACGGGCCGGTCAGCACGACCTGGCCGCCGCCGATGATGTTGGCGTTGGTCAGGTACAGCCACAGCCCATCGACCGACTCATAGCCCTGCAGGTAGGGCTGCTGGTCCACGGCCCACTGCACCTGGCCCGACTTGATCTTGGCGATCTCGGCCGCGCTGGTGTCGAAGGTGTAGAGCTTGGCGGTGCTGTGCGCCTGGTTCATGGCCTGGATGGCGATGAGCGCGAACTGCGCGCCGAGCGTGATGACCGCGTCGACGCTCTTGTTCCTGGTGAGCTCGGCCGACATCGAGGACAGCACGGCCGAGTTGTCGACGCCGTTCACGTAGAGCTTGCTCATCGTGCCCTCGGAGCCGAGGCCCTCCTTCACGCCCGCGCAGCGGGCCTCGAGCTGGGCCTGCCCCTGGGCCTGCAGCACACAGAGCACGTTCTTCTTGCCCGCGGCGGCGAGGCGCTTGCCCGCCGCGACGCCCGCGACCTTCTCGTCCTGGCCGAAGTACTCCATCCCGCCGCACGTCTGGTAGTCGGTGTAGCCCGCGTTGAACATGACCACGGGGATGCCGGCCGCCTTGGCCTTCTGGATGGTCGGGCACAGCGCGCCCGGGTTGGGGTCGGTGACCGCGATGCCGTCGACCTTGCTGTTGACCGCGTCCTCGATCAGCTGGGCCTGCTTGGTGGGGTCGGGGTCGCTGGAGTACTTCAGCGTGATGTTGTCCTTGGAGGCCGCCGCCGTCGCACCGGAGCGGATGATGTCCCAGAACGTGTCGCCCGGCGAGGCGTGCGTGATCATGGCGACCGTGTAGTGCTTGGTGTTGGCGTGACCCGCCGCGACGGCCGTGCCGCCGCCCGCGGCGGCCTCGGCGGCCTTCTTGCCGCCGGTCGCGGAGCACGCGGCCAGGACGAGCGGGAGGACCATGAGCAACGCGATGGCGATGGCCCGTCTTCTGGATCTGAACATCTTCGGTACCTCCGGGTGAGGATTGATTTGAAGAATGGACCTGCCCTTTCCGGTCAGGTGGCGGTCGGGAAATGCATGTGCGTACGGTGGTGCTCTTGGTATTCGTTGTCGGGCCAGCGGCTGGTGATGGCCTTGGCCCGGGTGTAGAACCGGATGCCTTCCGGGCCGTGCACGTGGGTGTCGCCGAACAGGGAGTCCTTCCAGCCGCCGAAGGAGTAGAAGGCCATCGGGACCGGGATCGGCACGTTGATGCCGATCATCCCGACCTGGACGTTGCGCTGGAACGTTCTCGCC
>DAIOWL010001134.1:0-2448 GCA_036758545.1 Streptosporangiaceae bacterium
GTCCTCCAGGGCTGCGTTCTCCAGGGTTGCGTGCACGAGAGCTGTGTTCACCAGGGTGGCACTCTCCAGGGCGGCGGTCACGATGGCCGAGAAGTCCTGCCAGGCCGCCCGCCGGCCGGACAGCGCCCGGATGCCGGCCGGGGTCAGCCGGTACTCGCGCCGCCGCCGGCCGCCCACCACCGACCAGGTTCCCGCGATCAGCCCGGCCTGCTCCAGCCGCCGCAGCGCCGGGTAGATCGTCCCGGTCGGCAGGTCCAGCCGGCCGTCCGTGCTCTGCCGCAGGGCCTCGATCACCGCGTACCCGTGCCGCGGCCCGCCCTCGAGCGCGGCCAGCAGCACCGCGTCCAGGTGACCCTTCAGCTCCTCGGCCCTCATATGTAGCAATACTACGCTAGGCCTTCCGGCCAGGCAATCAGCCGGCTACCGTGATCCTTATAAGTAGTAACGCTACATATCAAGCAGGGGCAACGATGACCCGATCACTGAGCCTGATCGTCCGCAACGTCGTGTTCACCGTGGTGGTGCCGGGGCTGGGCGGCGTCTGGCTGCCCTGGCGGCTGCTGACCCACGGCCATGGCCTCCCGGCGCCAGCCGCGTGGGAGGCGGTCCCGGTCATCGCGGCCGGGGCGGTGCTCTACTTCTGGTGCGCCTGGAACTTCGCCACCGTGGGCGGCGGCACCCCGGGCCCGTGGGACGCGCCGCGCCGCGTGGTCGCGCACGGGCCCTACCGCTGGGTGCGCAACCCCATCTACCTCGCGGCGCTCCTGGTCGTGCTGGGGGAGGCGTGGCTGTTCACCTCGCCGCGGCTGCTCGCCTACGCGGCCGCCATGGCGGCCTGCTTCCACCTGTTCGTCACCGGCTACGAGGAACGGACGCTGGCCCGCCGCTTCGGCCCCGCCTACCTCGAGTACCGGCGCGCCGTCCCGCGCTGGATCCCGCGCAAGCCGCAGCCGCCCCAACCACGGGCGCCCCAGCCCGCGAGGTGAGAACACCATGACCACGATCCGCCGCGCCAGCCTGGCCCCTACCCGGCCGGCGGCGGCACCACCGGGGCCGGGAAGTCGCGGCTCTGATGCGCGGCTGACGGCTGGGAGAGCTCGGCCGCCTGGCCGTCGGCGACCAGGTGACGCCAGTTCGTCGGCCAGTCCGGCAGGTCCGCGCTGTCCTGTTCCCAGTCCACGAACGTCGCCTCGTCGCAGTAGCGGTCCAGGTGCGACTGGATGGTCCGGTGCGGCTCGGTGCGCACGTAGGACTGCATCAGCCGCCGTTCCTGCCAGGAGGTCACGCTCCACCACGCGTTGTTCGCGTCGGCCAGCGCGTCCACCCCGAGGTTGCCGTCCGACTTCTGCGCCTGCTCGATCGCGGCCAGCGCGTCGGTGAAGAAATCGTCGAGCAGCGCCGGATCTCTCAGCCGCAGCCGCGTGACCACGATGACCGCCATCACGACCTCCCCTGGTCTGTGTCGTTCCGACGATATCCCGCTGAACCGGAACGGCGCAGCGCACGTGGTCCCGGATAGGGACCAGACGCATCCGGGGCCGACGGGGAATGGTGCTTCCGGACGCGCGTTACCACGAGGGAGCATCCGTCTCCGGGATAGACGACAAGTTCCTGGCCGACGGGCAGGGCCGCGCCATGTACTTGTTCGAGGCGGACAAGGGCAGCACGTCCACCTGCACCGGCGCGTGCGCCTCGGCCTGGCCGCCGGTCACCGCGAGCACCATGCCGATGGCGGGTGGCGGCGTCAGCCGGTCGCTGCTCGGCACGACCAAGCGCGCCGACGGGACCGAGCAGCTCACCTACAACGGCCACCCGCTGTACTACTTCTCCGCCGACACCGGCTCCGGGATGGCCAAGGGGCAGGGGGTCAAGGCGTTCGGCGCCGACTGGTACGTGGTGGACGGCAAGGGATCCAAGATCGACGACGACTGACCCGGGTTGCCATCAGCCGGGGCAGGCGGCCGAACGGGCCTGCCCGTCTGCCCCGGCATAGGGCCGGGAGCCTGGATAATCTCCAAGAGCGACCCTGATCGTCCGACGAAAGGCGGGCCGTGCTGCGTTTCCGGCCCGACCTGGAACTGGACCGGCGCATCGCGGCGCTCGCACTGCCCGCGCTCGGGTCGATCGCCGCCGAGCCCGCCTACAGCCTGGCCGACACCGCCATCGTCGGGCACCTGGGGCGGACGGCGCTCGGCGCGCTGGCCATCGCGACCACCGCGCTGACCATGACCGCCTGGGTGGCCATCTTCCTGACCACCGCGACGACCTCGGCGGTGGCCGGCCTGGCGGCGGCCCGGGCCTCCGCCCGCGCGGGACGCTCGGCCGGCGCGGCCTACCTGGTGGCGGCGGCCGGCGGGATCGTGGTCGCGGTAGTCGTGGCCGTGACGGCGCCCTGGGTCGCGGAACTGCTCGGCGGCCGGGGGGAGGTGCTGGCCGGCTCGGTCGGCT
>DAIOWL010001135.1:0-2446 GCA_036758545.1 Streptosporangiaceae bacterium
ACGCATCCCCGCGCCGCATCCGCACCGCGGCGGCAGCCAGCAGCACGAGCGCGTAGGCGCAGAACACGCCGAACCCGGTCCACGGTCCCAGCGACGTCGCCGGGTCGGGGTGCACCGTCGTCACGGCCAGGCCGGCCGTGCCGGGCAGGTACTTGCCGATCTCGTCGGCCAGGCTCCCCGGCAGGAAGCCGACCAGGATCGGAACCGCGAACAGCAGGCCGAACAGCGCCGCGATCCCGCCCGCCGTGCTCCGCAGCAGCGCGCCCAGGGCCAGGCCGAGCAGGGCGGCCACGGCCAGGTACAGCGCGCCGCCGATCACCGCGCGGGCCACGCCGGGCTCACCGAACGACACCGACAGGTGCTGGCGGCCCAGGATCGCCTGCCCGGCCAGGAACACCGCGACCGCGGCCGGGACGCTCACCGCGACCACCGCGCCGGTCACCACCGCCGCCTTGCCCCACAGCGTGGGCAGCCGCCGCGGCACCGCCGCCAGCGTGGTCCGGATCAGCCCGGTGGCGTACTCGCTGGTGATCAGCAGCACGCCGAGCACCCCGGCGGCGATCTGCGCGAGCTGCACCCCGGCCAGGCTGACCGAGGTCGGGTCGAACGAGGCGGCGGCCGCCCCGTGCGGCGGCCGCGCCACCCGCAGCAGGCTGTACAGGATGCCGAACGCGACGACCAGGATCACCGCGGACAGCAGCGACCACAGCGCGCCCGGCTGGGTGCGCAGCTTGGTCCATTCCGACTTCATCACCCGGGCCTGGGTCACCTGCAGCGTTGAATTGGCCTGGGCCTCCGGCCGCGGCGTGCTCACGTTTCCTCCTCGAGAGAAGCGGCGCGGTACTCCACCGCGTCCTTGGTCAGGTCGACGAAGGCGTCTTCCAGCGACGTCTCCACCGTGGACAGTTCGGCCACCGCGATCCCGGCCTCGGCGGCGATCGCGCCGATCCGCTCGGCGAGCAGCCCGGACACCAGCAGCGCGCCGTCGTCGGCGAAGCTGACGGTCACGTCCGGGGACTGCAGCAGCGTCGCCAGCGCACGCTGGTCCGAGCTGCGCACCCGGACCGAGGCGGGCGCGGCCGAGGCGATGAAGTCCGCCACGCTGGTGTCGGCGATCAGCCGTCCCTTGCCGATCACGATCAGGCGGGTGGCGGTCTGCGCGATCTCGCTCATCAGGTGCGAGGAGACGAAGACCGTCTTGCCCTGCGCGGCCAGCTCGGTCAGCATCCCGCGCATCCACCGGATGCCCTCGACGTCGAGGCCGTTGACCGGCTCGTCTAGGACCACGGTGGCCGGGTCGCCGAGCAGCGCGGCGGCGATGCCGAGCCGCTGCGCCATGCCGAGGGAGAACTTGCCGGCCGGCCGGCCCGCCACCGAGCGCAGCCCGACCGCGTCGATGACCTCGTCGACCCGGGACCGGCGGATGCCGGTGGTCTGGGCCAGCGCGAGCAGGTGGTGGTAGGCGCTGCGGGACGGGTGCACCGCCCGCGGGTCCAGCATGCCGCCGACCTCGTGCAGCGGCGCGGCGTGCGCCCGCGGCGCCCGCCCGTTGACCGTGACCGAGCCGCTGGTCGGCTCGTCCAGGCCGAGGATCATCCGCATCGTGGTGGACTTCCCGGCGCCGTTCGGCCCGAGGAAGCCGGTGACCGTGCCGGGCCGGACGGCGAACGTCAGGTCCGAGACGGCGGTGGTAGGCCCGTACCGCTTGGTGAGTTCGTGGATCTCGATCATGAAATCCACACTGCCGAACGGGCGGGTTTCTGTAATTGGGGCGCCCAGCCCGTCTGGACTGGGGAAAACCCCACCCGTCCGGCAGGAGCGCCCCATAGTGGCCGGCCGGAAGCCCTTATACCGTGACCTCATGACCTGGCGCGCGATTCCGAATGCCCTGGCCGGCTTGCTCGCCGGCCTGGCCGGCGGCGTCCTGCTCGGAGGCCTCATCGTGGTCTGGTGCGTGACCCTGTTCACGCTGGCGACCAGCACGGATGACTGGGAGCACGTCGCGGTGTACGTCGGGATCGTCCTGCTGATCATGGCGCTGACCCCGTGGGTGGTGCATGGGCTCAGCGCCATGCAACGATCCCGGCTCCACGCGACGCTGGGGGCGGAGATCCCCGCGCCCGTTCGGCTCCTCGGACGCACCTGGCACCAGTTCGCCTACCACCTGCTGGCCCTGTTCACCGGGCTGGGCGGCGTCCTGCTGGTTCCCCTGTTCCCCGTCGTGCCGCGGCTGGCCGGGTGGGCGACCAGGACCGACGAGGGCCTGGCCCGGACGCTGCTCGGGCCCGGCCGCCGCGAGAGCCTGGCCCAGCGGGTCGAGTCGCTCGCCCGCAGCCGCGCCGACATGGTCGCCGCGGCCGACGCCGAACGCCGCCGGATCGAACGCGACCTGCACGACGGCGCGCAGCAGCGGCTGGTATCCCTGGCCATGAACCTGGGCATGGCC
>DAIOWL010001136.1:0-2440 GCA_036758545.1 Streptosporangiaceae bacterium
GCTGGCGGGCGACCAGCGTCGCCACCCGCCGCAGCGCCGCCTGCTCCTCGGCCAGTACACCCCGAGCCTGTTCTGACCCGGCCGCGCGGCGGCCAGCCTGAGTCGCGAACCCGCCGACAATGACCGACACCGCCAGGAACAGGGCGAGCACGAACACGGTGTCCCCGTCGAGGGTGCGCAGCGGGGGCAGGAAGTACCAGTCGAACGCCTCGATGATCACGGCCCCGACCGGGAGCGCGTACAAGATCCCGGCGAAGCGGGCGACGGCCAGCACGACCAGCAGCAGGAGCAGGCCCAGGAGCGCTGCGGGCACGTGAGACCGCGCGGCTGTGCTCACCACAGCCGCGACCACGAACGCGGCGACGCCCACGACAACGGCCAGGACGACCTCCGCCCAGAACCGCCCGCGCCGCCATTGCGACCACGAAGTCACCCTGACTACCTGCTTAGCCGACTTCAGACAGCCCGGCGGGGCCCGCAGCGCCCGCCATGACCCGAGCCTGTCACCTCAGCCCCTGGTCCGCAATGGCGAAGGCTCGGCCCTCGACTTTCCGGACAGGCATTGGCCTGGGTCACTGACTGTGCATGGCGGCCAGGGCGGCGCAGCGCCCGCCGCCCGGTTCCAGTATCCCGCTACCCGCCCCACCGCGGCTGGTCGATAATGCAAGGCATGACGCGCAGCGGCAGGACCGTCTGGCTCGCCCCCGGTGGTATGGGGCGGGCCCCGTCATGACCGGGCCGCGGGTGGTGCTGGCCGAGGACGATGTCCTGCTCCGTGAGGGCCTGGCCAGCCTGCTCGAGCGCTCCGGCTATGAGGTGGCCGGGCAGGCCGGCGACGGCACGCAGCTGCTGGCGATGGCCCGGCAGGCCCGGCCCGGCCTGGTCGTGGCTGACATCCGGATGCCGCCCACGCACACGACCGAGGGGCTGGAGGCGGCCCGGATCATCCGCCGGGAACTGCCCGGTACCGCCATCCTGGTGCTGTCCGCCTATGCCGAGGTCGAGCACGCGATGGAACTGCTGGCCGGCGGAGCCGGCACCGGTTACCTGCTCAAGAGCCGCATCGCCGACGTGGCCGAGTTCCTGGACGCGGTGGCCCGGATCGCCCGGGGCGGCACGGTCGTGGACCCGGCACTGGTCCAGGAACTGGTGAGCGCCCGCCGGCGCACCGACCCGCTCGCCGCGCTCAGCGCCCGGGAGCGCGAGGTGCTCGCCCTGATGGCCGAAGGACGCTCCAACGCCGGCATCGCACGGCGGCTGTTCGTCACCGACGGCACCGTCGAGAAACACATCAGCAGCATCCTGATCAAGCTGAACCTGCACGAGGCCGACGACGACCACCGCCGCGTCCTCGCCGCGATCACCTTCCTCAAAGCCCGCTGAGCCGACAAGGCACGCACCACGGCGGGACTGCGCAGACAGGCGTGCCTTGATACACCCGGCTGGGTCCGGGGTAATGACACGGCCGCCATGTCCGGGTCTGATGACGGCTGACGGATGGGCCACTATCAAGGCGCTATCAACGAGCCGGCCGCGACTATCGACCGTGGCGGATGCGCATCCGCGCGCAGCAAACATAGCGTGGTCGCAAGGTCCGGCTAACAGATTGACCGCAAATTGCACTCGGCGGCCACCCGAGCAGGCATGGCTTCGATGGAGGAGCATACATGAGCATGGTCCCTGACCCGATGAGGATCCACTGGCCGGAAATGATCGACGACCAGGAAAGGAACACGGCCTTCCTGAAACCACTGGCCACCTCTCCGAAGGTCGAGATCGGAGAATTCACTTACTACAACGACACGGACGATCCGACTCTCTTCGAGACCCGGAACGTGCTCTACACAGCCGGTCCCGAGAAGTTGATTATCGGCAAGTTCTGCGCCATTGCCACAGGCGCCAAATTCCTCTTGTCTTCCGCCAACCACCCGATGCTGGGCTCAACGGCTTTCCCGTTCTTCATCTTCGGCGGTACCTGGCTCGAAATGACCGCGGAGTTCCTCCCGCAGATCCGCAGCCGCGGCAACACGGTCATCGGAAACGACGTATGGATCGGCCGGGAAGCCGTCGTCATGCCCGGCGTCACCGTCGGCGATGGCGCCATCATCGCGGCCAGAGCGGTCGTCGTCTCCGATGTCGACCCGTACACCACGGTCGGAGGCAACCCGGCCAGGCCCTTGAAGAAGCGGTTCTCTGACGAGGATATCGACCGGTTGCTGCGCATCGCCTGGTGGGACTGGCCCGTCGACGTCATCACCGAACACGTCCGTACCATCTGGACGGGTACGCCAGGCGAACTCGAACAGGCAGCCAAGGACGCGGGCTTGCTGGACTGAAAGCGAGAGGACGAGGGCGCCCAACCGCCTGTAGAGGAGCTGAATTCAGTGGAATATGCGACTGGCGGCTATGACTTTATTGTCGTGGGGGCGGGGACGGCGGG
>DAIOWL010001137.1:0-2440 GCA_036758545.1 Streptosporangiaceae bacterium
GCTGTCAGTTGTAAACTCGCGGCCATGGGCGACCTGGTGACCCTCCGGCCGGTGACCGAAGATGACCTGTCCTGGCTTGAAAGCCTGAGAGAGAGCCCGGTCGCTACAGGCCTGTACGGATGGCACGGCTGGAGTGATCCCCAGCGGAGGCGCAGGCGATGGGCCGAGTCCGGGTTGCTCGGCGATGACGGCGGCACGTTGATCGTGCTGCACGACACCGATCGCGTCGGCGATGTCTCCTGGCGCAAGGTAAAGACCGGGCCGCTCGCGTTCAGCTGGGCGATCGGCATCGGGCTGGCGCCGGAGTTCCGGGGCCGCGGCTACGGTTCTGAGGCGCAGCGACTGCTGGCGCGCTACCTGTTCGCGCACACGCAGGTCAACCGGATCGAGGCCACCACGGAGATCACCAATGTGGCTGAGCAGCGGGCCCTGGAAAAGGCCGGGTTCACTCGCGAGGGCATCCTGCGGGGCGCCACGTTCCGCCAGGGACGGTGGCATGACCAGGTGATCTACAGCGTGCTTCGCGATGAGGTCAAGC
Organism: Streptosporangiaceae bacterium; assembly: GCA_036758545.1. GTDB lineage: Bacteria > Actinomycetota > Actinomycetes > Streptosporangiales > Streptosporangiaceae > Palsa-504. The sequence continues at coordinate 539 of DAIOWL010001137.1, forward strand.
TCATGGACGCCACGGCGGAAGACGGCCCGGTCTCGGGTAGCAGCGCCTGATCCGGCCGGTCACGGCCACTGCCTTAGCGGTGGGGAACCGCGGGCGCGACGGCCTGAGTCAGGTAACGCTGCACCGATGGCGCGATGGCGGCCACGACGTCGCCGGCCGGCAGCGAGGCTAGCGGCTCGAGGCGCAGGATGTACCGGCACAAAGCTAGGCCGAGGAGCTGGGCCGAAATGAACCCGGCGCGCTCGTCGGCATCATCGGAGCCCAGCGCGGCGATCGGACCGGCGACCAGCTGGCCCATCGTGGCCTGGAGCTGGACCGCCACCGCCTCGCTGGTCACGGCGGTCCGCAGCAGCAAGATGAGCTCGTCGTCACGGGCGGCGTCCTCCCACCGGTCGACGAACACCCGGACCAGCATTTCGCCGCGGTCCCCGGCCGGGACCGCACGCAGGTCGGGCGCCTCGAGTTCGGCGGTGGCCGCGGCGGTGAACAACCCGGCCTTCGACCCGAAGTAGCGCATCACCATGGAACCGTCGACCCCGGCCCGGGCCGCGATCGCCCGGATCGTGGTCTGCTCGTATCCCCGCGTCGCGAACGTCGTCCGGGCGGCCTCGAGGATGGCGCGCCGGGTGCCTGCGGACCGGGGCCCGCCGGTCCCGGGCGCCGGCGCACCGGTCCCGGGCGCGGACGAGTCGCTCACCGGCTCACCCTACCGCGCGTCCGCTACGAATGCCAACACTTGTTTGCCAACGCTTGTTGACATTATCGGCACTCGCGCCTACTGTGGGCCAGCAGCCGTCGGCGCAGCAGGGAGGCATCCGGCCGTGGGAAAGCGGGCAGATCACGCACGCGGGTATCAGGCCAGGTTCCGGCCTCACGCCGGCTTCATCCTGGCCAACGCCGCCTTCGCGGCCATCTTCGTGACGCTGGTGCTCAGCGCGTTCCACGCGCCGTCTCCGCACGCCATCCCGGTGGGCATCGTCGCGCCCGCCACGGTGACCGGGCAGGTGGAGGACGCGCTGGACGCCAGCGTCCAGGACGGCTTCGACCTGCGAGCCTACCCAAGCGAGGCGCGGGCGAGGACCGGGATCGCGCACCGTGAGGTGGACGGCGCGCTGATCGCCTCCGGCAGCCAGCTGCGGCTCCTGGTCGCCCAGGCCGACGGGACCGGCCCGGCTCAGGCCCTGACCAAGGTGTTCGGTGTGATAGCCGCCAGGTCCGGCCGTATGCTCAGCGTGACCGACGTGGCGCCGCCGCTGGCCGATGACTCGGAGGCGCTGTCTCCTTTCTTCATCATCCTGGGCGTCCTGATCCCGAGCCTGGCGGCTGGATCGGCCTCGGCCCTGGTGTTCCGGCGGGCCCGGCCCGCCTGGTGCGTGGCCGTCCCCGCGGTCGTCGCCGTGGCGATCGGCCTGGTTGCGGCCGGCATCGCGGACGGCGTGTCCGGCCTCGGTCACTACGCCGCGATCGCGGCCATCGTCGCGCTGTTCTCACTGGCCGTGGCCGCCCCGATGGCCGCACTCGGGCGCATCTGGCCGCCGCTGGTCTCCCTGGCGCTGCTGGTGTTCCTGGTGTTCGGCATCCCGGCCAGCGGCGGCCCGGCCAACCTGGCCCCCTTCGGCCCGGCCTTCCTGCGGCCGCTGCACCCCGCGCTGCCACTCGGGGCGGCGGCCGACGCGGTCCGCGGCGCCGTCTACTTCAATGGCTTCGGCACGGCCGGGCCGGTGTGGGTGCTGGCCGTCTGGGCCGTGGTCGGCGTCACCGCCCTGGCGCTGGTCGTGGCCCGGCAACGGCGGACCCCGGCCAGGCTCGTCTCGCTGGCTAGGCCAGGCGCCCCCGTCCTGGCCGAAACTGTGGCGAATGGCCAGCCCCGCCTGGGCCTGCACGCCGCCCCCGTACCTAGCA
>DAIOWL010001138.1:0-2439 GCA_036758545.1 Streptosporangiaceae bacterium
TGAGGTCATGGACCCCGGGCCTGCTGGCGTCGATGGCGCCGGACCGCGCACGCCCGGGGCCCGCGGATCGCGCCGCCTGCTCGTCGCCGGGGCAGCGGCCGTGGTGGTCCTGCTCGCGGTGATCGCGGTGCTAGCGACCCGGCTCGCCGGCGCGCCCCCCGCGGCAAAGGCCGCGCCGCCACGCCCCACCCCGACCCCCGCCAGCTTGACCGTGCCGGTCATCTACCAGCGGCTCGCGCCCTCCGTGGTGATCGTCCGTACCGGTCACGAGCTGGGGACTGGCGTCATCGTGGCCGACGACGGCACGATCCTGACCGCGAATCATGTCATCGCCAAGGGCGGGGCCATCACCGTTACGTTCGCCGACGGCACCATGGCGAACGCGACTGTCGCTGCCGTCGACCCGAAGCGGGACATCGCTACCCTCGCCCCGGCGAAGCTGCCCCAGGTCGTCGTGCCCGCCACCGTCGGCGGCGGTGCCGGCGTGGGAGCGTCCGTCGTCGCCATCGGCAATCCGCTCGGCCTGATTGACAGCGTGTCCTCCGGGGTGATCTCCGGTCTTGACCGGACCGCGGACACCAGCAACGGCAAGTTCTCCGGGCTCATCCAGTTCGACGCGTCGGTTAATCCGGGCAGCTCAGGTGGTCCGCTGCTGGATGCACACGGGCTTGTCATCGGCATCGTCGTCTCGATCGCCGCCCCGGCGGGCGAGGACGCGTTCGCCGGCATCGGCTTCGCGGTGCCGATCGGCGCCGCGCTCGGCGGGGGTAGCGGTCAGGGGCCAGGGAAGGGGCCGCAGATATGAATGAGGCAACGGCGACAGCCCAGGACGAAGGAGCCCGATGACCACGACGCCGAACGAGCGGCCGTCCCCGTCACCCGGCCAGTACACCAACCCGCTGCAGCCGGTGCTCTTCGAGGTCAAGCGCACCATCGTCGGCCAGGACGTCCTGCTCGAACGGATGGCGATCGCCCTGCTTTCCGGCGGGCACCTGCTCGTGGAGGGCGTCCCCGGGCTGGCCAAGACGCTGTCCGTCAAGTCGCTCGCCGCGGCGGTCGGCGGGCAGTTCCAGCGCATCCAGTTCACGCCCGATCTGGTGCCGGCTGACCTGACAGGAACGCGGATCTACCAGCAGCACACCGGTGAATTCCAGACTCAGCTCGGCCCGGTCTTCACGAACCTGCTGCTCGCCGACGAGATCAACCGCGCGCCCGCCAAGGTGCAGAGCGCCCTGCTCGAGGTGATGCAGGAGCACCAGGTCACCATCGGCCGCGAGACCCACCAGGTGCCCGAGCCGTTCCTCGTCATGGCGACGCAGAACCCGATCGAGTCCGAGGGCACCTACCCGCTGCCTGAGGCACAGGTCGACCGGTTCATGATGAAGGTCGTTGTCGACTACCCGAGCGCCACCGAGGAACACGCGATCGTCGACCGGGCGCTACGCCACGCCGAACCGGTCCGAGCCATGCTCGGCCCGGCGGACCTGATCAGCATGCAGGAGCGCGTGCTCGACGTCTATGTCGATACCGCCGTCGTCGACTACGCCGTGCGCTTGGTAACCGCAACCCGGAGGACGTTCGGTGCCGGGCTCAGCGACCTGAAGCGGTACGTCAGCTACGGGGCCAGCCCGCGCGCCTCGATCGCCCTCGTCACCGGCGCCCGGGCGCTCGCGTTCCTGTACGGCCGCGACTACGTGCTGCCGGACGACGTCCGCGAGCTTGCCCTCGACGTGATGCGGCACCGCATCGTGCTGTCGTATGAGGCGCTCGCCGACGACGTCACCGCCGACGCGATCATCACGAAGGTGCTCGACGCTGTGGCCGAGCCCGAGGTCGTCCTGAGCGGGCGCTGACCTCATGCCCATGCGCACCGCTCCGGAACGGCTCCTGGCCCGCCTCGAATGGCGGGTCGTCCGCCGCCTGGATGGACGCCTAGCGGGCGGCTACCGTACCGCGCACCGGGGGACCGGAACCGACCTGGTCGGACTGCGCGAATACACCGAGGGCGACGACGCGCGGCATATCGACTGGAACGTCACCGCCCGGCTGAACGAGCCGCAGCTTCGCGTCTTCACCGAAGACCGTGAGCTCACCGTGTGGCTGGTGCTCGACCGTTCGGCGTCCATGACGGTGGGGCCGCCTGGGCGCGGCAAGCACGACGTGCTCAGCGAGCTTGCGCTGGTGCTCGCCCGGCTGTTCGGCCGGGGCGGGAACCGCGTCGGTGCCCTGCTCTACGACACGGGGCTGAACAATACCGGAGCAGTGCGTATCGTGCCGCCAGGCACCGGGCGCAGGCACGCGCTGCGCATCGGGGCCGAACTCGCCAGGACCGCCGACGCCGGCCGGGCCGGCGGTGGCCAGTACGGCAGCACGACCGACCTGGCGGCGATGCTCGACGCGGTCGCCAAGCTGGCCAGGCGCCGCGCCCTGGTCGTGGTC